>JAGQWA010000200.1 GCA_020437725.1 Bacteroidota bacterium
TTACGGTAGAGAGATAGTAGGTGAGAAAATTCCACTCTTGACTATGCATATAATACACGCCCAAAGCAATTCCTGCCAAATACTTTGTGGTGCTTGTGCCTGCTATTATTAATATGCCCGTTAACCAGTCCAATTCTATAATTTATTCCCAAATGCTAAATCGCCTGCATCTCCTAAACCCGGCACAATGTATGACTTTGCGTTCAACTCTTTGTCAACCGATCCTACAAACACCTTGAGCGGATTAATTTCTTTCGTAATGTAACTTATACCCTCAGGGGCTGCAAACAAAGAAGCAACAATGGTTTTGTTTGCTTTTGTTTGCTTTGTTAAATTTTGGTAACAGGCCGCTAAGCTTTTACCTGTTGCCAGCATGGGGTCTATAAACAGCAAGGTTTTATCTCGTAAATCGGGCATGGCCAAATAGCTTATTTCAGCGTTTATATTATGTCCGTCTTCTTTTCTCATTGCGCCAATAAAAGCTGTTTCTGCTTCTCTAAACACTTTTAAAAACCCATTAAACATGGGTAATGAAGCGCGCAAAACGCAAACCAAAACCAGCGGTTCTGTAACTACTTTTTCAGTTGCATTTGCAAGTGGAGATTCAATTTCTTTTAATTGAAAATTGAGATGCTTACTTATTTCATAGGCCATTAATGTACCTGCTAACTCTAAATTGGCCCTAAACCTAAAGGAGTCTTTTTGCACTTGTTTGTCGCGCATTTCGGCAATTAAATTGCCAAAAACACTGGGTTTATCTGTTAGGCTAATTAATTCCATAACCAATTAATTAAATGGAAATCGGGCCTTTTTAACCCTATAATATGTAGTTGAATAAGCACCAAAACTTCTAAAAAATGTCTCAATGTTTTCTATGCTCGACCCAAAAAAATCAAAAGTTAAGTTGGCACCAACATGGCAAGCAAATATCTCATGCAATAGCTTAATCATTACCCCATCAGAACGAAAATTAGGCATGGTGAAACCACCCAAGAAATAAATTTTACTGTGGTCTAAAAGAATACAAGCACTGCATGTTAGTTCACCGTTTTCACTGTATAAATTATAAACCTTGGCCTTGTTGTTTTCTATTGCACGCAACGCAATGTTCTTAAAGTGGGCATCAAACTTTTTATCGAATAAGGCATTGCCGCTATTTCTGGTTTCTTTAATGGAAGTAAGTAATAGCTCAACATCATTATCGTGCTTACAGATAAAGCCTTGACCTCTTAGTTTATTTAGCCGCCTTCGGGTTTCGCTTCTGTATTCGGCTAGAACTTCATTAATACTGTTTAAGCGAATGCTGTAAGTAAACATTGGGCTAATTTCATAACCCTGCCACTTGGCCTGTTGCACATAAGGATTTGCTGGCGACCACAAATAATCATAAAGCGTGCAATCATTTTCGCATGCAGAGAGCAATATTGAAATGTGCTTTTTGGCTTCGTTTAAGGTCTTATAGGCTGAATGTTGTGTTCTTAATATTGGCCCCCAATATTTTGACAACACCGGTTGGCGCGACAGGGTAAAAACCAATTTTTTAGACATAAACACCGGCATGGCAGAGAGGTATTCGCCATCCTTTTCAACCACATAGGCTTGCCAGTTTTTATTGGTAACTACATCAAGAAACCAGTGCTCTACAAAAACGCTGTTTTGTTGGGAGTTAGCAAGCAAATTGTCCCACGCATTTAGGTCAATTTCTTCTCTATTTTTAAGTATTGCTTGCATTTTTGTTTAATAGGGCATTTTGGTGTTTAAGCATGTTGGAATAAACATCAAACCAATTTTTCCATTCTCCAAATTTGCTCAACGATTCATTATGCCATAAGGAGCAAAATTGGCCATTTACACCATAAACTGTGTTCATTAATTGCTCAATTGCCTTTTTAGCCTGCTCGGCATCTAAACCCAAATAATTTTTGAGCGTAACATCCATAACGCAGAATGGCACAATGGTGAGATTTAGTGGCTCATTTTTCTCCAAATCAAAGGCACTAAATGGTTTAGAAGTACCTGCTCTAAACCCAATTTCATGAGCATAGCCCATTGTATAATCATCTGAAATATTGGCGTTTACCAACTTCTGCCAAGTTTGCGGAATTTGAAGCTTTAAAAAGTGATTTCTTGATTTAGAAACAGGCCCAACCATCTCATTCAGAAGCTTTATTTCATTTTTAAGCTCATCTAGGTTTTGGTTTGATGAGTAAGAAGGATGAATTCCAATTTCAGCCCTATTAGAAAGTGCTATTACAGCTTTTTTAAAGTACTCTTTCTCGTTCCAAATGTTTTGATCAAACCCTGAATTATTGCCCATTTGAAGAAAAACCAACGGATTCTTCATTTGCTCAATGGGCAAAAACTGTAAATCAAATGGATCTATGCCAGTGAACTTGGCTTTGAAACGCCTTGAAAATGAATAACAATCAAACTTTAAAATATCAGTAACTAAACGATATATCACTTTAGAAATGGGTTTTCCTTTAGCCAAATAGGCCTGGTCAATGTCGAGCGTGTTTACGCAGGTAAATGCATTTGACTTCAATTTCAAATGAGGCCACTTTGCTTGAATTACCTTCCTAAACTCATTTACCCAATGGTCAACTATAGGAAATTGCAGTTTTTGCCATTTAAACAATAAACTGTTTTTGGCCAAAAACCTGCCGTGCTCGTCACGTTCATCTACTACATATTCTTCATATCGTGATAAGCAAAAGAAAATGAGCGATAACAAATCAATCTTCAACTCAGATTCAGTTTGAACTAAAGCCTTTGGTGCATTTAGTTCCGCATTAAAATCTTGCCAACTTTCAAGGTCTAATTGCCTTTCCAGCATAGATAAAATACCATGAGGTTTACCCAGATTTAGACTTGAATTGTGGCCATTAATGCTTAGAGAAATTGATTGGTCTTTAGCTGGTATTTGTTCAAATCTCAAGCCGAGCTGATTGCCAAGCAAATAAGCTAGCGTATAACTAACAGCCGGTTTTTGAAACCGCTCGTTTATGTGTATTTGAACCAATTGTTGCAACAGTTCGCAAGTAAAGAATAATAGCTTAAGCTACATTTGGCCAGCAAGAAAATTAGCTCTTAGAAAAGTGGTATTAAAAAGCAGCGCAAAGAAAATTTGGGTCATTCTTGGCTCTAAAGGGCAAAAGAAACTTGTGCTGTTTTCACTATTGCTTTTTCTTTCGGCAATGGCAGATGTGGTTGGTTTAGCCTCGCTTATACCGCTGTTTTCTTCGCTTCTTCAACCAGAATTTCTTTTCGCCCATCCCTTTTTTGGTAGGTTATTAGAAATGCTACACATTGAAAATGAGAAAGAACTGGTTTGGTTGTTTTTGGGCATAACCCCTGCCATTTTCATTTTAAAAAACTTGGTAACCTTTGTTATTAATAGGCTGGCGCTGAAATGGGTTTTTGGAATAAGCCAACAACTTTCAGCACATATTGTAAAACACTTCTACAATCTAGGTTACGAGTATTTACTTTATCAAAACACTTTTAAGGCCAACTTTCAAATCATTATGCTGCCGGTTCAGTTTACCACCATTACGCTTAGGGCTGTAATGGGCATTATTTCTGAAACCAGTGTGCTTGTTGTGGTTTTGGTTTTAACTGCAACGTTTAATCTTAAACTACTGCTAATTCTTTTGGCTTTTTCATTGCCTGTTGCGCTTATTTTTAGCCGCTGGGGTAGCAAAAAACTTGAACTAATTGGCCAAACCAGAAATGAATATGCACCTAAAAATGCCGAGTGGCTTCATAAGATTTTAGATAGCTATGCCGAGTTTAAGCTTTATGGTGCCGAACAGGCTTTTATAAATGAATACCTACACATTCAACAAAAGCTTAATGCCATGCGCTTTAAAAAGTTTGGCACTCAGCTTTATCCAAAACGCATTTTCGAAACCATTGCAGTTATGGCCTTCTGTTCTATTGGTGTTTATTTCTTTCTTACCGATAAAACTGTAGAATCATTTCTCATAACAGCTGCATGGTTTGGGGTAATAGCTTACCGCTTAAATCCGGCTCTAATTCAATTGGTGCAAAGCAATTTAGATATTGCCGATAGTGCCAACACAATTCACCTTTTGCACGAGCATATTACCAATTCAAAGAAAGAAATACTGCCACCAAAAATGATAAAGATGGCTCAACAACTAGAGTTGCAAAATCTGAGTTTTGAGTTTGATGAGAAACCCATTTTTTCAGGTGTTTCATTGTTGTTGAAGAAAGGCGATAGAGTTGCCATTTCAGGAGAATCGGGTGTTGGAAAATCTACCCTGGGTAAAACTCTAATTGGTTTACTTAAAGCAAAATCAGGCCGAATTTTGGTTGATGATGTAGAACTGGAATTTGGCCAAAAACAACTGGCGAGTGTTGGATATTTACCCGCTCAAATAAGCTTACTAAATACGGGCATTTACGAAAACGTGGCACTCACTCTCAATTTAAATAACGAACAGAAAGAACGTGTTGAATACTGTTTACAGCTAAGTGCGCTAAGGGAATTTATTGGCAACAACAAGCAGATTGGATTAAATGGCAAATTTGTATCAAGTGGCCAACAGCAGCGGATTGGGCTTGCACGTGCCCTTTATTTTAATCCTGAAATTTTGGTACTAGATGAATTTACTGCCAACTTAGACACTGAAACCGAAGCCGAAATTCTAGAAAATCTTAAGTCGGCTGCAAATAGTTTAAGTCTTTCCATAATTGTTTTCACCCATAGAAAGGCAGTTTTAGAATTGGCCACCAAACATTATGAGCTTACCCAAACAGGATTAGTACAGAGATAATTAAATCTTAAAGCGAATAAGTAAGTCTCAACATTCCACCAAACTCACCTGTTTTGGCAAATGATTGGTTACCCACTTTAAAGCCTTGATTTATACGATAGTAAGGATTAGCAATAACAGAAAGTTTATTGGTAATTCCATATCCCAAGCCAAAAGTAAATTCTGGATTAATTGCTGAAGTTAAAACTGCATTTAGGTTTTGGCTACCAGAAGAAACCCCTCCTGTAAAAAGCTTTCTTGTGGTAGAATTTGTAGCGGAAATTACCTTGTTACAAGTTAGGCCTCCTAAAAGTTCTAAGCTAAATCTTTTAACCTCATAACCAACACCAAATTGCAATGGTATTTGCACCATTTGGTGCGTATTGCTAAAGTAATTGGTGTACCCTTCAGGCACCACTGCCTCATCAACAATTCCAATTTCAGATTTATCTTCTTGGTACAATTGCACTCCGCTCAAAACAGACGAAGAATGCATTGTTTCAAATCCCACACCGCTTCTTAACCTCAAGAATTTTCCAATATTGGCATCAAGTGTTAATCGCGGTGCTGAATTAAATAAACTTGTGTTGAGATACTCAGTTTCATCAGCCCTTTTTGAATTAAAAGAATTGGCGGTTAAAGCATAACCCAAACCAAGTTTAAAGGCAACAAGAGGAAGGTTTCTTTTCTTAGGCTCAATTACATCGTCAATTTCTTGATCTTCTAAATCTCTATTGCCTACTTCTTTCATTGGTTCATTTAATGGCAATGAAGCAGTTAATAACGCCATTTGGCTTAAATCAGCGGCAATATCATTGTTCTCTGATAGCAGATTTATGGCAATTCCCCCTCCTGAATTGTTATTCAGGTACGGGGTATGAGAATTAGCATTTTCAGCATCATTATTTCTATCTGAAGATGACTTAGAAACTACCGGAAGTCCTGTAGAACCTGTATTTAGATTATTGAAATCAGTTGCTTGATTTCCCGCAATATAAATTGGTGATGTTTCTAGCACCAAATTTTCTGGAGATGAATGAACATCCCCACTATTTTGCTCAATTGGTGCCTGAGTAAGTTGCTTTGAAGCATTCATGGCCTCAGTTCCCTTGTTGAATTCAGAGAAATAATATCCTCCGGCAAAACTTAAGAATCCAATAAAAATGGCAACAACGGCCACGTTTCTGGCATTGTAGTACCACGGCATATGCACCGCAGCATCTACAAATGGTAGTTGCCGGGCAAGACGCTGCCACGAAGCCTGAGATGGGGTAATCTCATGCCCTTGCAGCTGCTCGGCTACCTGTTTATCAATTATGTGTTCTCGTGTATTCTTCATACGTTTCGGCATCATTGGATTTAATCATTTGCTGTAGTGCAGCCCTTGCACGAGACAGCTGAGATTTAGACGTACCTACTGTAATACCAAGTTCATCTGCAATCTCTTGGTGTGTATAACCTTCAATGGCATACAAATTAAAAACCACC
>JAGQWA010000201.1 GCA_020437725.1 Bacteroidota bacterium
CATATCGAAGAAAACGCTTTATCAATACTTCAATACGAAAGCCGAGCTGGTTGAAAGCATTATGCTTAACCACTTAAATAGTGAGAAAGACATGTGCTGCAACTTGGTTAATGAGGTTGAAAATGCAATAGACCAATTGCACGAGATTTTTAAGTTCAACATGCAAATGATGAGAAGCATAAACCCTTCTACCATTTTTGAACTTAGAAAGTATTACCCCAGTGTTTGGAAGCATTTTGACCAACATAAAAACCAGGTTATTTACCATTCGGTGCTCGAAAACCTAAAGCTTGGGCAAAAGCAAGGGCTTTATAGAACCGATCTAGACCCTGAAATTATAAGCAGGTTATATACTGGAAGGATGGAATTAATAGTAGACGGTGAAACATTTCCTACTACTAAATTCTCCTTCTTACAAATAATGAAAGAGCTATTTATCTACCACATTCGTGGCATAGCTTCAGAAAAAGGAATTAAACATTTAGAAACCAGTCAATCATACTTTGAATGAAAAATTTGGGCGCAATTATCTTCATGATGCTGGCCACCTTGGTTAGCGCGCAAACGGAAACAAACAAAACCGCATTTTCTTTGACAGAAGCTCAGGAATATGCCGTTGCCAACAACGACTCACTTGCCCTACTACAATTAGATGTAACAAAGGCAGAGAAACAAGTTATGGAAACCCGAGCCATTGGACTTCCTCAGGTTTCAGGTGAATTAAGCCTACAGTACTTTTTTGACATCCCTACTCAATTGTTGCCAGATTTTATCTCGCCGGCAGTTTATGGGGTACTTATGCAAGAAGGACTAATTGAGCCTAAGCAAATTAACACCGGCGACATGGTGGCAACTCAGTTTGGTACCGACTATAATATTAAGGCTGGTGTGAACGTGAACCAGCTCATTTTTGATGGGCAGTATATAGTAGCGCTTCGAGCTTCAAGAACTTACAAGTCGCTTTCTAGAACCATGCTTAACACTAGCACTATTAATATACGTGCCAACGTGGCCAAGCTTTACATGCAAACTTTGGTACTAAACGAAACTGTTGGTCTGCTTGAGTCTAACCAAGAGCAATTGAACAAAAGCATTACTGAAATGACAGCCATGCTAAAAGAAGGTTTGGCTGACGAATTGGATCTTGACAGACTGGTTCTAGCCAAACAAAGAATAGATCACCAAACCAAAATAATTGGAAGAACGCATGAAGTTGTTAAGCTTTTATTAAAACTGCAAATGGGTTACCCTGTTGAAAATGATATTGAACTTACAGACCAATTTGACATGAATTTGGAATTGGCAGACAATTCAATTCTATCTGAAACAGCAAACCCAAGTGCTAGACCTGAGTACAAAACCTTAGAAGTTAATAGAGAACTACAGGAACTAGATATGCAGCGCTACCAAGCTGGTTATATTCCACAATTAGTTGGGTTTTTCTCTTACTCTCAAAATGCATTGGTTAATGAATTTGATGCCGCTGGCGATGGAGACAACTGGTTTCCTACAACTGTTGGTGGTGTTTCATTAAACGTGCCCGTTTTTGATGGCCTTACCAAAGCAGCTAAAATTCAGCAAGCCAAAATTGAAATGGAAAAGGCTGATGTGCAAATGGAACAATTTTCAGAGTCGGTTAAAATGCAGGTAATGTCTCAACAAAACAGTTACTTAAACGCACAAGAGAGTTTTGAAATTGAAAAACTGAATATGGAGCTGGCCAAGAAAATTTACGACAGGGCCAAAATCAAATACGACGAAGGAATGGGGTCTAGCCTAGAAATGACCACCGCCTTAACCGATTACTACACAGCACAATCAGCATTTGTAGATGCATCTTATAAGCTAATAACAGCAAAAATTAATCTTGAAAAAGCACTTGGTAAATACAATTAATACCAATCAGAATATCAACAACATGAACAAAATAATGAAAAGCATTTGGGCAATTATGGTGGCTGCAATCATTATGCAGGCCTGTGCACCTAAAACCGATTTGGCCACTAAAAAGGCTGAGTTAAAAGACAAAAAAACCGAGCTTAAAAAGCTTGAAACTGAAATTGATTCGCTTGAAGCTGAAATAGCCAAACTTGATAGTTCGCACCACGAAACCAAACATACTTTGGTAATGGCTGCCAACCCTAGAAAAGGCGTTTTCAGACATTTTATTCAAATTCCTGGGCGAGCTGATTCTAGACAAAACATTGTAGTTAGTGCCGAAAGCATGGGCAATATTACCCGCATAGTTGGCGAAGAAGGCCAAATGGTAAAAAAAGGCCAAGTGCTGGCATCTATTGAAAGCGAAGTGGTGTCTACTCAAATTAATGAGTTGAAAACGAGACTAGATCTGGCCACTCAGCTTTACGAAAAGCAAAAGCGTTTATGGGACCAAAAAATAGGTTCAGAAGTGCAATACCTTCAAGCCAAAAACAACAAAGAAAGCCTTGAAGCAAGCATAAAATCATTGCAAGCACAGCAACGCAACTCTAGCATTATTGCTCCTATTAATGGATATGTTGACCGCGTGTTTATTCGCGAAGGCCAATTAGTAAACATGGGCTCACCAGCTTTTAGAGTGGTTGATCTTAATAATATTAGAGTAGAAATTGAAGTATCAGAAGCATACATAGGTCAGTTTGAAAAAGGCGATACGGCTTATTTAAAATTCCCTTCAATTGATAAAGAATACAAAGCCCCAATTAAAACCATTGGCCAAGTAGTGAGCGCTGACGATAGAACTTTTTTAGTTGAAGTTGAGCTTGACAACAAAGACGGTAAGATTAAACCCAACGTTTTGGCTGATGTACGAATAGTTACCTACAAAAACAAAGAAGCCATTATTCTGCCAACTTCACTGGTACAACAAGGCAAATCTGATGACTACGTTTATGTGGTTAGCACAGAAAACAATGCCACAATAGCTAAAAAGCAAACCATTAAAGTAGGCATGAGCTATAACGGCAAATCTGAAATTCTTGAAGGCCTTTCAACCAAAGATTTGGTTATTACCCAAGGTGGAAGAATTGTGAGCAATGGCGAGCCGATTGAAGTAAAAAACCAAGAATAAAATCATTCAAATTATGAGTGACGAAAATAAAAAGGTAACACGCCAGTTTGGCCTTACCAATTTTGCCCTAAGTAACCGCACCAGCGTTATTATACTGGCAGTACTCATTTCTATAATGGGTATTACCGCCTACAATACGGTTCCTAAAGAATCATTCCCAGAAATTGTGCTTCCAACCATTTATGTTGGAACCGTTTACCCAGGCAACTCACCCGTTGATATGGAGAACCTTGTTACCCGCCCAATTGAAAAGGAACTAAAAGGTATTTCTGGTGTAAAAGAAATTGCTTCAACTTCAATTCAAGATTTCTCTACCATAATTGTAGAGTTTAATCCGGATGTAGACATACCAAAAGCTCTTTCTGATGTTAAAGATGCGGTTGACAGATCTAAAAGCGATCTGCCAACTGACCTTGACCAAGACCCCAACATATTCGAAGTAAACTTTTCTGAGTTTCCTTTCATGTTCGTAAACATGGCTGGCGATTATAAAGAAGAGCAGCTTAAAGAATATGCTGAGTATTTGCAAGATGAAATTGAGAAGGTAAAAGAAGTAAATGAAGCCAACCTACGCGGCCTAAACGACAAGGAAGTTAAGGTGATGGTTGACCTTCAAGCTGCCACATTAAATAAGGTTAGTTTTAATGACATTTCAAATGCCATTAGCCAGGAAAACATGACCATGAGTGCTGGCGATATTCTTACTGACGACTTTAGACGCTCAATAAGAATTGTGGGTGAATTTGATAACCCGGCCAAGCTTCTAAACATTATTGTAAAAGACGAAGGTGAAGCCACAACCTACTTACGCGATATAGCTGATGTAGAGTTTGACTATAAAGAAGCTGAAAGCTTTGCCCGTATGAATGGCAACCCTGTTCTAACACTTGAAGTAGTTAAACGAAGTGGCGAAAACATGCTAGCTGCAGCAGATCAGGTGAAGGAAATAATTGAGAAAGCCAAGAAAGAAAAGCTTCCAAAAGACCTTGAAATAACCATTACAAACGACCAAAGTAAGTTCACACGTTCAAAGGTGAGCAACCTCGAGAACAGCATTATTTCTGGGGTAATTTTAGTGGTTTTGGTACTTCTATTCTTTATGGGAATCCGAAATGCACTTTTTGTTGGTGTAGCCATTCCGCTTTCAATGTTCATAAGCTTCATTATTCTAAGTGCAATCGGTTTTACCCTCAACATGATGGTACTTTTCTCATTAATTCTAGCACTAGGCCTTTTGGTTGATAACGGAATTGTAGTGGTAGAAAACGTGTATCGTTTAATGCAAGAAGGAAAATCTGCCATACAAGCAGCCAAAGAAGGTGTTGGCGAAGTAGCCATGCCTATTATATCTTCAACGGCCACTACCCTAGCGGCATTTTTACCATTGGTTTTTTGGGATAGTATGATTGGAGAATTCATGAAATTCTTGCCCATTACCCTCATAGTTGTTCTATCATCATCATTGTTTGTAGCATTGGTTTTTAACCCCGTTTTTACAGCTATAATGATGAAGTTGGAAGATGATGAAGAAAAACTCATTAAGCGCAAACCCATGATTTTATCACTTGCCATGATTGTGGTTGGTGCTTTAATCTGGTTTGGAGCTAACAAGTTTTTCGGCGGTTTAATGATTAGCTTCGGTCTAATTGGCGTGATTAATATGCTACTGCTTAAGCCTGCAGCAAGATGGTTTCAGGCAGTTGTACTTCCAGCACTCGAAAATATTTATGAGAGAACATTAGGTTTTGCGCTTCGCGGAAAGAATCCGGTATTCTTTTTAATAGGAACTTTTGTGCTGTTAATCGTTTCAATAAACCTTTTAGGTTCTGCTGGTCTTAAAACCATTTTCTTCCCAGAAAGTGAGCCACAATATATTAATGTGTATGCTCAATTTCCCATTGGAACCGATATTTTAAAGACTGATTCAGTTACGCAAGAAATTGAAGCTCAGATAGTAAAAACCATTGAGCCATACAAAAAGAAAGGTGTAATTGAAGCCATGATTGCCAATGTTGGTGCTGGTACTAGCGACCCCAACGAAGGCCCACAACAAGGTTCAACCCCAAATAAAGCAAGGGTAAATATTTCGTTCCCTGAGTATCATTTACGAAATGGCGTTTCAACGATTGAAATAATGAATAAGGTGCGCGAAGACCTAAGCCAATTTGCTGGTGTTACCATTACTGTTGAGAAAAGTGCCATGGGGCCGCCAACGGGTAAGCCAATTAACATTGAAATCTCTGGCGATACCATTGAAACACTTATTGAGCTTTCTAACGACCTAATGGCTGAAATTAAGCGCGGTGAAATAGAAGGTATTGAAGAGTTGAAAATTGACATTGAGTCTCAAAAGCCCGAATTAATAGTTGACATTAACCGTGAACGTGCAAGAGCCTTTGGGCTTTCTACCGCTGCGGTGGGCAATGAATTAAGAACCGCTCTTTTTGGTAGAGAAGTTTCTAAATATAAAGAAGGCGAAGACGATTTTCCTATTAATGTTAGGGCCGAAGACAAATACCGTTATAACCTTTCTAACCTTATAAACCAGCAGATTACCTTTAGAGATCCGGGAAATGGCCGCATATTCCAAGTGCCAATTTCATCAGTGGCAACGGTTAGATACAGCAATTCTTATGGCTCTATTAAACGTAAAGATTTAGACCGTGTGGTAACCGTTTTCTCGAATGTTGAAGACGGCTACAACCCTAACGAAGTGGTTCAAGAAATTAAAGACCACCTTGAAAATTACGAAATGCCCGCTGGCTATGAATTTAAGTTTACCGGCGAGCAAGAAGAGCAGGCAGATTCTGCTGCTTTCTTAGGAAGAGCCATGATGATTGCCATCTTCTTAATTTTCTTAATTCTTGTTTCTCAGTTCAACTCTACCAGCAAACCGGTAATTATTTTGGTTTCTGTGCTGTTCTCTACAATTGGGGTTTTCTTAGGTTTGGTTTTTACCAAAGCAGATTTCGTACTCATTATGACTGGTCTTGGAATTATCTCCTTGGCAGGAATTGTAGTAAACAACGCTATCGTACTTATCGATTATACTGACTTAGTGAGACTACGCAGAAAACGCGAGCTTAACATGGACGAAGATGACAGGCTTCCACCAAATGAGTTCATAAAATCTGTGTTAGAAGCTGGTAAAACGCGTTTACGTCCGGTGCTTTTAACGGCTTTAACTACGGTA
>JAGQWA010000202.1:0-2038 GCA_020437725.1 Bacteroidota bacterium
CCATATTGGTGCCAGAAATAGCCCAAACCACAGATGTAGAAATTTACCCAAACCCCAATACTGGCCAGTTTAGTTGGCAATGGAGCGGTGCGTTTAACCCCACAAACGCCAGTTTATTTAGCAGCAATGGCCAATTGGTTTATGAGCTACAAAACCCACAAAACAACGGCCAATTAGACCTTGCATTACCTAAAGGCATTTACTGGTTGCAGTTTATGGGGCAGCAGCATGTGGTTACTAAAAAGGTGGTGGTGGAGTGAGTTCGACTCCGCTCACTTACCATCGGCTCCGCTAACTTACCATTGGAAAAGTTCACGGTTCACAGATCACGGTTCACCTAAACCTGCCACTTCTCCTTTGTACTAAGGGCTTATGGCCAAGTGGGTTTCACAAACCGAACACCGAAAAGAAGTGGCAGGTTTTATTGGGCAGCACCTAACCCTGACAGTGTTTTTAACCATGAAAAACAAGATGTTGCATTTTGAAAACGTTGTTAGGGTTTAGTCTTTAGCCAGCCACTTTTCCAAAGTTTTCTATAATTTGATAAGCAGATGCAACATATAGTTATTAATTTTCATCATATTGAAGAATACACAACCACTTTGGAAAAGTTTTATTCAAACACCAAACGCTCAGGCATCCATTACGACGCCCAATAACCCAGATGCCAGACCATTAACCAATGCACCTAACCCTAACAGGCTTCATACAGATTTTTGATTCCCAACTTCTAATATGCTTTTCTGAACCCGCCCCAAGATTTCATCTCTCAATTCAGCTGGTTCTAGCACTTGCACTTTGGGCAAATGGCTCATAATGAACATTTTTAAGTCTTCGCTTAAATATACCTTTAACTCAATAATAATGTGGGTTGCAGACTCTTCTACAATTTTTTGAGAGCTATGAACGGGCTGTGTTTTTAAATATCCCGCTTGCGAAATATCGAATCGCAAAACAACAGTTGACGGCTCTTCGTTTTTTAAATTGTAAATACCGAAACTATGTTCAAAATATTTTTTCTTATCGAATGAATCTGAAGGCAAAAACACATCTTCAGTAATAGAAAGCGCTGTAATTCTATCTAACGCATAGGTTCTTATTTCATTGGCTTGTTCGCTAATACCAATCAAGTACCAACGGTTTTTGTACTCTTTCAATAAATAAGGATGCACCACTCTTTCTTTGGCAACTTCAACCCCAAAAGGTTGATATCTCAATGCCAATTTTCGGTATTTCTTAATGGCTTCAGTTATGGGTGCCAGCCAATTGTTACCAGCCACAGTTGGTGTTTGGTCAAACTGAATGGAATGCGTAAACGTTTCGTCAGATTCAATAGCAGAATGAATGTTGAGAGCATCGAAAATGCGCTGGGTGATCTGCTTGAAACTCGAAAACATAGGTACGTCTTGGTACCTGGCCAATAGATTGGCAGTAAACTCTAAAATATTTCTTTCTTCACCCTTCAACGGTAGTTTAGAGATGCTAAAATCTTCTTCATCATAATAATATCCGCGGTGAAGCTGATTGTATTCAATGGGTGCGTAATAGCCTAATTCATCGCTAAAACGCATGTCTTGCAAGTCTTTTTGAATGGTTCTTTTGGCAACGGTTTTGTCATCGCCAAGCGTTTCAAGGTATTCGTTTACCTTATCTATTAAATCTTGAAGGTTTGGATAAGGGTGCGAAACGCTGGTAATGGCTTCGTCTATTAACCTATATCTCACCAGGGCACTTTTGCCAAGACCCATGCTATTTACTTATTAATAATTTGGTTGAAGATTTAACGCTATTGTTGGTTCTCACAATGTAGATACCATTAATCCAATTGCTTACATCTACTTGGTACCATGTTGTAGGGTCAGTAACCTGCCCTTCGTGCATTAATGCACCTTGGCTGTTGTAGATAGAAATAATGGCGTTCTCAGCATCAGGAACACCAATATTTACAATGCTTTGCGCTGGTTGTGGTGTAACAACCGGTTTGGTTGAGTAAATTACCTGAAGTTCTTTTCTAAGCTCATCGCGCGCACCGTGGTCA
>JAGQWA010000202.1:2048-6258 GCA_020437725.1 Bacteroidota bacterium
GGTTTATTGGTGGATTTACCACTGTGGTTGTAGGCAAATCTGCTCTTGGCCAACGCACTACAATTGAATCTACTGCAGTTCTTTGGCCCAAACCATAGTTAAGAATAAAAGGTGCAAGCGTGGTAAAGTTTCCTTGGCCGGCATACACTTCTCTTATTTGCATATAGTCTTGCGCATAAACGATTACCCTTGCTCCAACGCAGCTTTTGTTAACTCCTGGTGGCGCCACCAATTCAACAGAAATATGGTTGTTCTTGTTGCCAATTCGATTTTCAATAAGCATAAGTGCATTCTTATTGTTTCCGTGTGCTACTAGCACATCATCGTCTCCATCATTATCATAATCAAAGGCCATTAGCCCACCTGTACTTCTCACTTCTCTGGCAAGGCCCAATTCATAAGTAATGTCATCAAAATAGTGGGTTTCATTTTGCCGCCAGAAATAGATTCTATCAGTATTTGGACGATATACATTTTGGGTTCCAACCATGTCCATCCAGCCATCATTATCCAAATCAAACCAAGAAACATATCTATCACCATGGTGATCGCTCACCCATTTATCGCGCTCTACGCGATCTAGCGCCCATTCTAGTTTATAGCCTTCTTCTTTGCCTTTGTTTATTACAATGGTTGAGCGCCCTTCGCCCGCATCCATACCACCATGAACCAAAATGAGATATAAATCCAAGTCACCATCTTGGTCAAAATCCATAGGTTCAGCTCCCCATTGACAAAGTTCTCTGCCAATTCCCGGACCTAGAAGCCCATCTTTATCACCAGCCATTGTTTGCGCGTTGTAACCAACTTCTTTGGCCACATCGCTAAATGTGCCATCAGCATTATTCTTCCAAAGTGAACCACCGCTGCGGCAATAAGGTGATGTAAGCACATCTGGCCAACCATCGTTGTTCCAATCTGCCACATTAACACCGTACATAGGGAATTCAACTTGGTCAATTCCTGTTTCTTTGGTAGTATTGGTAAATGTGGCGTCGCCATTTCCTTTTAAAATCCTATCGTAATCAAAGTCGTTTTTATCATGATCTACAGACCATGTGGCTATGTAAACATCAAGTAAACCGTCAAGATTATAGTCTAGAAACGTTACTCCAGTTGAGTTTACCATACCCATTTCGGTAATGCCACTTGCTTCTTTCCACTCAAAATGAGCATTTCCATCATTTATAAGACAATCGCAGAAATCGCCATTATCGCTATAGTTTTTTAGCCTGTGGTAGTAGTTGCAGCTAATTAAATCAGGATCGCCGTCATTGTCAATATCAGCCATTGAAAGGTTCATTACGCGCCTATGCAATGCATTTGGATATCGAGGGTTTTGGTTAATAGCTGATTCTGTTGTGAAATCAACAAAATGTCTTCCGCCAGTGCCGTTATCTTGGTTCAGATACACAAAAATGGTTGAGTCGTTTAGAATAAGTAGGTCTTGGTAACCATCGTTGTTCAAATCAATTACATGTGGCCTAAAGCACACAATATCACCGAGTCCAACCTGTTGTGTAATGTCTTTCATCCACGAATTATCTTGAGCAAAACTGATTATTGGAAGAATGACGAAAAGTGGTAAAAAGGTGCGCATAAATGTTGCGTTTTAGTAACCACTAAAATATAAAAATGAAAGGCTCGTGCGCTTAAAACTTATAATTGGGCTTAAGAATTAAATGTTATTTGCGTCTTTTAAGCTCAGATTTTAGCAATTGTAGCTCATAAGCCGCTTGTCCGGCAACGGAAGAATTTTCGTCAGCGCGGCGCAACAGGTAAGGAATAACTGCCTTTACTGGGCCGTATGGCACGTACTTGGCCACATTGTATCCGTGCTTGGCAATGTTGAAGGTTATATGATCGCACATGCCATAAAGCTGAGAAAACCAAACTCGGCTATCATTGGCATCAAGACCAAGTTTAGTCATTTCATTGACGGCCAGTTGAACCGATTTTTCATTATGGGTTCCTATAAAAAGCTCAAGATTGTCTATGTGGTTCAAACAAAATTCAACCCCGCTGTTATAGCTATTATCAGAATCTTGTTTGGTGGCATTTATTGGTGATGGATAGCCCTTTTCTTCGGCTCTTTCGCGTTCTTTTTCCATGTAGGCACCACGCACTAGCTTGGCACCCAATTTAACGCCATTTTCCTGTGCTTTCTGGTAAGATTGTTTCAGATAATTCAACCTATCATGCCTATACATTTGGAAGGTATTCATGGCAATTACCTGCTCTTTGTTGTAGGCAATCATCATTTCTTCAGCCAATTGGTCAATAGCACCTTGAATCCATGATTCTTCGGCATCTATCATTACTCGAACTCCTTTTTGGTGAGCCAGCTTAAAAATGGCATGGAAACGATTTCTTACTCGTTCAAACTCGGCCGTTTCAGCTTCTGATAAGTTGGCACCAGCTGTAACTTTTTCAAGAATTTTATGCGTGGCAATGGCCGAAGGTTTGAAAACTGAAAACGGCACTTCTTCGCGCTCGGCGGCTACCATTACATTGGCCTTAAACTCTTCAACGGCAGCATCAAAATCAGCTTCTTTTTCAATGCCTTCAAGACTATAGTCAAGAATTGAATGCACATTGAATTCGGCCAAACGCTCCATTACTTTTTTGGTGTCGTTTATGCTTTCGCCGCCAATAAAGTGTTTAAACAAAGTAGCTTTTATTATGCCTTTAACTGGCAAATGGGCATTAATAGAAAACTTAAGCAATCCACGACCTGCCTGAGAAAGTGCTTTGCTTTGCAACACGCTAAACATAACCTGTGCAAGCTTTAGCTCGCTGTTAGATTTAATAGAATAAGCCGTTTCGGTATTGCTAAAATCTATGGTTTTATTGCTCATTTAATGCCTATAACTGCGCAAAATTAAAACGCGCATGTATGTAATTGAGCATCTACTTTTTTAACTCATAAGCAAACCCACCAAAAATTCCGCCGGGCTGAGTTCCTTGATTTACAACCGCAAAACCAGAATAGGCAGCCACGTTAAATGAAAATGGTCCTGACAATTTTTGGTACCATTTCAACCCATAAGAAACATAGCCTTGATTATCTAAAAATGTGGCGGTTTGTACGGCGGTTCCATCATCATGTGTGCCGTTTTCTAGTGTAAACACGTAATTCATATCGATAATTAGGTAACCATTCTCCCAGAACGAATAACCATATTGGCCATTGCCCATAATTGATTCGCCATAGTTATTGCCACGAATTAAAAAGCCTGCATCAAAAGACCAATAATGCTTGTTACCACTATTTCCAATAAAAATGGAAGGCATAATTGAAGCCGCATCGTAATCAGACCGCAAACCGGCTGTGGCATTATAAGATGATGCATTAAACCAATATCGCAGTTGTGCGGCCATTTTTAAGCCATCGGTTTTAAGCGGAATTTTCATACCTAAACTGGGGTTGCCCCAACCTACAAGGCTACCTTTTGGAAGAACAGTTGAAAAAGTGCTATCAGTTCCGTTTAATAAATCGTTTGAAGTTGATTGCTGTCTAAATGGAAGTTCGCCCACCAAGGTTATTTTGCTTGTTAACCCATATTCAGCATAAGCAGATACGAAAGATTCTCGCACTTTTCGATTTAGGTCCCTATAAAAAGTATTGGAGTAAGTGCCTTGATATCGGCCATCCCAAACTTTACTGTTTCCGCCAATTTGAAAATAACCATTGCCTTTTTTCTCTAACCAAGGCCCGCCGCCAAATACATTAGTAGTAAAACCTATTAAAATGGCCAGCCCTAAAACCTGCTTTAAATTCTTCATATCCAACATTCCTTAACCTACAAAAACACGTTTTATAAAGTTCTATGCAGGTTATTTTTTTGAACAATCTGGCTAGTTAACCTTGTCCAGACATTTAATTACAACTGGTTGTAATTTGCAAGCTAAAGTTTTGCCTATGCGTTGCCTAACTACCCTCCTATTTCTTTTCATTATTTCTCCTTTCTTAAATGCCCAAGATTGGACTTTCAAAGCTGACACAGTAGTCTCATTTTCATCGCCAAGACCAGCCGATTTAAATGGTGACGGAATCGATGACATTGTTATGGGCTGCGGGGTTGAACAATTAAACCGTATTAGCATTGTTGCCATTGATGGCAAAACAGGCAAAGAGCTTTGGAGCCATAGAGCTAACGACGAATTTTTTGGCAGCGCCATTTTTCAAGATATAGACAACGACCAAATT
>JAGQWA010000203.1 GCA_020437725.1 Bacteroidota bacterium
CCCTGCACTTTCAAATTTTCCTGAAACTTCAAAACTGTTATGGATTACATTAAACTCATAGCCATTGGCAGTTTTGCGCTTATAAACGGAATAACTGCATTTTACTTAGGCAAAACCCTGCATGGCAACGGCTTACTTTTCATTAAAAACGCCTTACCCAATAAATTAGAATGGGCAGAAGCCATAAACAACGTGCTACTTGTTGGTTTCTATTTGGTGAACCTAGCGTTCATATTACTCTATTCTACGCTCGGCAATAAATCTATTATCGACGTTGCTACTGCACTTGCTTTTTTTACTCAGAAAACAGCCATTGTTTACCTGGTGCTGGGCATTTGGCACCATGTAAACATTGTTATTCTACTCTCAATTAAGTTCATTCATAAAAAATTCCTGTCATGGAAATCACAGTAACAGCTTATCTCATTTATTTACCCACCGCCATTTCTTTAACGTTGATGGTGGCGCATAAACTCTTTCAAAACAGCAAGGTGTTTATGCTCGATATTTTTAATGGTCGCGAAGCCATTGCCTACTCAACCAACAACCTTTTTAGAATTGGTTTTTACCTCATGAATTTGGGTGTTGCCCTGCTCATTTTAGAAATGTATGGCATACACGATACCATGAGCATGGTAGAAGCACTCAGTTTTAAAGTGGGTGGTTTTTCTATCTATTTGGGCGTTATGCTTTTCCTCAATTTGTTCTTGTTTTTTAGGGGAAAAAGAAAAGCCGCCGAAAACAGAAGAAAACATCCTGCCGTCAAACCAAAGCCAATAACCAATGGCCCATCTGACGAATTTGAAACACTTACCTAAGTGAAATTCGGTAGCCGCGAAATAAGAACTGCAATTGGCTTTATGCTTGGTACGTTTTGGGTGTTAATGTTGGCGTCAAACTCAAAACACGACACATCATTATTTCTTCTATTACCAAGCATATGGCCATTTGTATTGTCTGCAATTAATCAATTGCTGAAGGCGAAAATTGTTTCAAAACTCTATACTGGCTTAGTATTTTGGCCTTGGGTATTGACTTATTCAACAGCTGTAATTCTTCTTACTTCTTTGGGTTATTTCTTATACATCTGGCTTTATGTAATTGTAGCAATGTTGTCACTAACTCATCTAGCCTTTTTAGTTTGGTTAATTGTGAGTTTGGTTAGAAGATATTAAGCCATGAGCAATCAATACCACTTGAATAGCTTACCTAGCCACTACAATTTTTTTAACAACTCCGTTATTAAACCTAATGAAATAAGCCCCAACTGGTAAATTCGATATGTTTAACTCATTTTGAATTGAATTGAACAGCATTACCTTCTGGCCGTGCATTGACATAACATATCCACCAAACTCATTGTTTTCTATGCGCAAAACCGTTGATGCGGGGTTAGGATAAACGTGCAATTGATGCTCTTTGGGCTCCTTTATAGCAATAGTAAAATTGGTGTCTGGAGTAAATTTCCAGAGGTCGTTTAGATAGCCAAGATTGCTATCAGCATCGTAACCATAGCCACCAAAAAGCCATAGATTTCCATTGTTATCGCACCAAGTTGCAGCACCAATTCGAGCACCTGGCCAATTTCCTGGATCTACTTCATCTATTTTACCATAAATACCTTTGCTATTGTCAGGCTTCGCACCATCAAAAAGATGCCACTTATTCTCAGTCCAAACCCACATATTGTTATGCAAAGGCTTACTTCCTCTTCCCCCACCAAACATCCAAAAGTTGTCGTGGTTATCTACCCATGCGGCGGCACCTGACAAGGCACCCGGATCGCATTTTGGTTTGCAATAACTCGCATTTTGGTTATAGCTCGAATCCCCTGCCAGCCATCCCCAGTGTTGTCCATTCCATTTCCATAAATCATTTCTATAATTCAGATATTGGCCAAAATGGTCATACGCTACACCACCATAAATAAATGGGTAACCTGAACTACTAGTAGCTACAGCAGACCATCTTCTTCTCCCAGGTTGAGATTTTATTTCAAATTGTCCTTTATGGGTTGGATAATCAGGCAAAAAATCATACACCTTCTCCCCGCCTTGCTTCAAAGACCAACCCACACTGTCAAATTGCCACCATTCATTGCTGTAAAAAATCCTATGCAACGAATCTTTTTCAAACACAAGCCCACCGTACAAATTAAAGTTTTGACTATCCTGCCAGTAAAGTGCCCCTGAAATAGACGGTGGCCAAAATTTTCCGCCATTGTTATCCTGATATGTTGGTAATCCCGAAAGTGTTGAATCACCATTGACCAATGTCCAATTATAGCCATCCCATTTCCACAAGTCATTTCGATACCCATGGGTAATTTCATCCTTTTGTTCATCAAGTTGGTAAGATGTCCCTCCAAAAACATATAGTTCATTGCTGGTTTTCTGAAAGTAACAAGCACCACCAGACCTCCCAACAGGCACTCTATTTCCATGAAAGTAGCCTAAATTAAAGGCAGAATCAGAACCGGACAACCATCTCCATGACTCACCATTCCATTGCCATAGATCGTTTAATCTGCCAATTTTCCCATTATTTCCAATACCGGCTCCTCCAAAAACGTACATCTCGCTATCATTTTTTACAAAGCAAGACCTTGTTCGAGAACCTGGCCATTGTGATGCACCGTTATATACACCGCCATCATTAGCATATTTACTCCCACCTATCCATGTCCAGGTACCTTGGCAATCAGCAGAATAACTAAAAAGAGAAGAAAAAATTATAAATACAAATTGTTTCATGTTAAAATCATTTACAGCTATAGCGGATCGAAGACTAATGATGAATGGTAAAAAATTCACTACTTAACAACGATTTTCTTTTCAACTACACCTAAGGCACTATGCATTTGCAGTATGTACAAACCTTTTGGCCAGTTATTGGTAGAAACTTGCACAAGGTCATTCTCTGGCTTCTGCTGCCAAACTATTTTGCCTTGGGTGTTGAAAATGCGTATATGTTGACTTTTAGCACTTTCCTGTAATTGGATATTTATTTGATTTTGAACCGGGTTAGGATAAACGTTCAATTGTTGTTCTACTGGCTCTTTTTTAGATATGGTAAAATTGGTGTCTGGAGTAAACTTCCATAGGTCGTTTAGATAGCCAAGATTGCTATCAGCATCGTAACCATAGCCACCAAAAAGCCATAGATTTCCGTCATCATCAATCCAATTTATGGCTGAACTGCGATATCCGGGCCAGTTGCTAGAATCTGATTTGCCAACTTCACCATGATGGCTGTTAGACTGCCCAACAAAGTGCCAATTACCATTTTCATAGACCCATAGGTCGCTGGTCAAGCTTGAACTTGCAATGGGGTGGCCACCATACAATGACCCACCATATAGGAACATCTTTTGTGTGGGTGTTGCCCAGATTGAATTGGCTGAACGAGAACCAGGGCCTACATCACAGTGGCTTTGTTTATAGAAACACCTAGCTGAATATGTGTCTCTATCACCGCCTTTCCAAATCCACTGATTACTATTGTTCATTGTCCAAAAATGAGATCGCTTATCAAAAAGTGACGTTAGATGAAATGTTGTTGCTCCTCCATAAATTAGCAAACTATTGTTTAGCATTGTTTGGGCAGAGGCCATTCTGGAACCTGGTGAATTCTTTTGATCCGGCACCTCTTGAAGACCATATCTAGGCTTATTATTTTCCACAGTATCGCTACCAGTATACACCCATTTCTTACCATTGTACATCCATAAATCAGCTAATATTCTATTATAAGTGTAACCTCCAAAAAAGAAAAAGTTATTGTCTTTTTGCCAGTAAACAGGAAAATACCGATCACCAGGAATATTGTTCTTAATACTTCTGCTAGCTGACGTACTGTCTCCTTCTAACCAGAACCATTGCATCCCATCAAACTTCCAAAAATCATTCTTCAATTCTTTAGACCTACCGCCAAAAAGATAAAAATTACTATTTGAATCAATATAGCATGCACAGCCTATCCTTCCTGATGGCACCTTTGTACTATCGGCAATTCCCCTCCCTTTGGGATATATTCCAGTTTCTTGATACTTATTTGGCATCCATTTTAAAGTCCATTTGAGCCCGTTCCACATCCATAAATCACTTGAATTATGGTCAACGCTATATACCCATAAATTACCATACGAATCGGTAGCGTGGCAACCTTGGCCTCTCGCGCTCGGCCATAGATAACTTCCAAAATACTGACCGCTATCATTGGCATATTTGCTGCCACCCATCCAAGTCCAGGCACCTTGACAAACAGCAGAATAACCAACAAAAGAATAAAAAATTATAAATACAAATTGTTTCATGGTATTGGTTATTTGCAACAATTTCCGATAAAAACTTCACTACCAAGTTCTACTTCAAAATCTTCTTTAATATAGGCTTCATGTAGAAACTTATAGTCTATTACAGCTCCATTAATGTTTTCGACATCTTCAATCTCCAAATAGCATCCATATTCTTGAAACTCTACTCCACTAAAAGTATGGTTGAAAATATACACTGTTGGATCATTAGTACATGTTGGGTTAGGTGAAGGTGTGTTGTTTACGGCACTATAGGCATCTAATAGTCCATAGCCCATTTCAATGTTCCAAGTACCATTGTTTCTTCCACTAGTTGTTGTATAACTATAGCTACCAACTTTCTGGGCGTTAGATTCAATAAGGTCAACCACATCTTCATGAGTTAAACAAGGGTTTTTAGACAAAATGAGTGCTGCAACTCCGGCGACATGTGCTGATGCTGCTGAAGTTTCCCCGTAGTTATCAAAATAATCTCCATTTGGGTTAACTCCTGCTGACCCTGTCAAGTCAGTAGTATAAATAAGCTCTCCAGGAGCAACGACATCCAACTCTGTCCCATATGATGATTCTTGATGACATGGTGACATAGGCTGACCAACCCATCGGTCTCCATAGCGATTAATTGCTCCAACAACTACTATTTCATCTATGGAATTTTGAGGATAATATACCTGACAAGATGACGGCGGCGCGCTGTTTGCATTTCCTGATGAGAACACCACTACACAACCCAAACCACATCTGCCATAATCAAGGGCATCCATTATTGAGTTTTCTAACATTGGATTTTGACCTGGCGAAGTGCTCGAAACTCCCCAAGGACAAACAATAATAGATGCCCCACACTGCCAAGCATAAGAAATCGAGTTCACCAACGTCTGGGTTGAATTAGGATCAATAACATATGACTCCGTATCGAACATGTGACTTATTGACATAATTGTGCAATCAGGGGCAATTCCTGCCCCCCAATTGAGTTGTGACTTGCACCAATTATTCCAGCCGTCAAGGTGCCATGGGCTGTATAAGTTTTACTAGAATTTACATCTGTCATTCCGTCATAGCTATTACCGTATATGTTTTGCAGATCGGGATGATTCTTTTGAACACCTCCATCAATAACCGCTACTACTATATCTGAGCTGCCTTTGGTAATGTCCCAAGCGTCGCACACATTGATATCAATGCCACTTGTTCCGCCATTTTGGCCAGTATTTTTAAGATTCCATTGATCATTAAAATTTGGGTCGCTCATATTATTGCAAGCATTAGTAGTTTCTATTTTAACCATGAAATCGGCTTGCACAAAGGCATAATTTCCTTTTTCGTAAAAAGTATTGGCCATTTCTAAGGCGTTGCCTTTGGTTTTTTCTGCACAACGCAGTGTGTACCAAAGTGGCATAAAACGGTTATTGCCCATAACCTCTACTTTATACTTTTTGGCCATGGTAAGTAGAGTATCTAACTGCTTTTCGTGCTTAAGCTTTACATAGAATAAATGCGAAAGGCCAAATGGTTTACCGTTGCCTTGTTTAAAGAATGGTGTTTGATACACTATTTTATTGCTATTGAGATTAGCTCTATCACGTTGATTTTTTGTTTCAAGCACAGACCATGTTTGAGTTTTATCGCTGTTACTGTCTAAAAAGTTTAGGTGGCCAGCAATTCTGGCCTTTTTAAACGACCTTATATTCAATTTAGAAGTATCTATTTCTCTTTTTAAACTTTGGGAGTTGTTTACCTCTTTGAGAATTACAAAGCACATGGTAGAGTCTTTCTGCAAACTCACCTTTTTACCATTGCTCCAAAAATAATTTTGTGCCGGCAACACTATAGGCACTATGCCTAAAAGCAATAAGCAAGCAATTTTAGTTCTTAACTTCATGGCTCAAATTATTTAGTAAGAATCAT
>JAGQWA010000204.1 GCA_020437725.1 Bacteroidota bacterium
GAACACACCAAGCTTTAATCTGCGGCGGGCACCGAGTTTAAAGGTTCTTTCAACTCCGGCAAAAAGTTCTTCGTAACGGTAAGCATCACTAGGCACATATAAAGCTCCTGCCCCACCAACTACGTGTATTCTGGTCATTTTTAACAGCGGCACATTGTTTATAATGGCACCATTAAAATGATGAATATAATGCAGCTCATAGTACATATTAGAAATAGCCATTTGCTTATCGAGCAATTGAAATGAATAAAGCGGATTAGAGTACAACCACGGGTCTGACTGACGAAGCCAACGCTTGTCAATGTCTTGCAAGGCCTTTTGGTTAATGTACCTACCCATATTGTAGGTGTATAAACTTTTGCCAAATATGCCAGCATTTATGGTGTGCCTAATGCTAAATCCCAAAAAGTCGTAATCAACGTCACTGCCCAGAGTTCCGGCCCAGCCGCGCTCATGTTCAATGGTAAAAGTTGGCCAAAAGCTTCCAACAATAATCTTTCTATCGGGCTCTGTAATATAGCGTTGGTTGGGCGTGTAACTAATAGATATATTGGTACTCAACTTTTGGTGATGCGGTAATTGAAACGGGTCAGGATCATCGAACCATTGGTCTAGAAAGGTCTTGTAATCATATTCTTCTACCGAACGACGATCAGTAAAACCGGCCTGAGCCGTAATGAAAAGACCATTAACCAATTCGGTACGGTATCCCAAACCAATATTGTCTTCCATTATATAGTTAGAAACTTTCAGCTGGTTCAAATAGGCATCGAACCAATTAACAGAGTTGAAATTGCGGCCAGTATGCATCCAAAAGTCAGTAAACTTCATGGGGTTGGCGCGGTAGCGAATACTAAAGTTGCCTTGTGGGTCTAAGTTCTTAACTCCTAGATTTAGGTTGCCATAGGTAGAAATAAACCTTCCACTCTTAAAGCGATAGAAATAACTGGCATAAGGGCCAAACCTAAAACCACCCACTACATGCCAATTAGTTAGCGATAGTATTGAAGACAAAAACAACCATCGCTTTTCGTCTTTTCTAAATCCAACGCCATCATATAAAATCTCGGCCAGCGTAATCTTATTATAGAGCGCTTCTACAGAATCTTTATATTCTTGAGATTCGGTAATGGCTTTAACACTATCAACCCTTCGCACCATTTCTTGTTCATCTTTGGTTAGTGGCTCAGGCCTAATTTGTTGCCAATAGGTAGTGTCTCTTTCGTAGGCTTCTTGGGTGGTAACTGATATTTCGTTTTTGAAGAATTTTTTGGGATAAATTGGATTCACTTCAAACTCGGTAATTTTCATAACCGTATTGCCTGAAAAGGTTACCAATCTGCCTTCTTTGGTTTTGTAGTTGAATTCTTGCCTATTAACCAACCACAGGGTGTCGTGAACATTCTCATAGTTGAGTTTCAACTCAAACTCATCGTAAAAGGTGAGAGCGGTTTTGTAAATCTCAAAATCAAGGCGGTTTATGTTCCAGGTTCCTTCATTGATGTAAATATTGCCTTTAACCGATGAATTGCCCTTTTTTCGTGGGGTTACTTCAATTTTATACACCGTTTTTCCGTTCTCGCTCAAAATTTCGTCGAGCTTAAATTTATAGGTGAGAATGGCGGTTGGCGCTAGGGGCGAAATCATGGGTGTTTCGCTTATTCCTTTTAGATAAACCAGGTTTTCGTAGAAATTGAAATTGGTTTCATTAAACCTAGGCAAATACAATCCAGCCTTGCTACCATAGGCTTTATAGGCTGTTCGCTCTTCTTTAAATTTATCGGGTGCTTCAAAGTGAAGGGTCATATCAACTTCGAGCAGATTTATTTGGGGTTTAGGCGCTTTTTTGGCTTCTTCATCTTGAAAAGGGTCAATGCCTTCTTCGTCAGACGTTGTTTGGGTTTCCGCCTTCTTCCTGCGTTTTTCCTTTTCTTTTCTTGAAATTACCTCAGTTGCCTTTATGTAAACATGGCTTTTTTGGCTGTTTACTTGCACTTTAAAACTATCGCGGTGCTGGCTTGCTTGTTTCATAATTTCGTAAGCAGGGTCTCGTTTTTCGGCTTTTACCACAAAGGCATTCAAGTCTTGTATTGATGTTTTAAGCCAAACGTTTTTTACAACATCATCATCTCTAACCACAATAGAAACCCGGTGTTCTTCATATCCAATGGCGGTAAAAACCAATGTGTATTCGCCTTGCTGAAGCGTTAAAAAATAGCGCCCTTTTTGATCTGATACCGTTCCCGCACCTGTTTCTCTAACCAATATATTAATGAATGGAATGGGTACATTGTTCTCATCATACACATACCCCGAAATATTGCGTTGAGCAATCGCGTTAGCACATAACACCCATACAAGGAGCAACGTTATGAGCCATTTGTTTAAGGGGTTGGTTGATAATGCGAGATACTTCAAAGCCGGGTAAATAGGTAATAACTTCTAATACTCGAAAATAGTGTGAAGGTTACAGCTATGAGAGTTTTATTGCTTCTGTGCAATATTTTAGTTCTTTTCTTTAGAAACTATAATGGCGCTATGCTATTTAAGCTCATTCAATAAAATTAAGAATGGAGGAATTATCAAAGCGCTAAATTGCCCTAACTAAAATTATTGCTATGAAACTCACTTACCTTTTTATTCTATCATTATTTCCGGCTTTTTCCACCAATGCACAACAACTCAATTCTATTGTTAATGAAGGGGCAGAATGGCATAATTACTATTTCAGGTTCGACCCACAAGCTCAGGATTACCCCTACCACACTATTATTCATAGCCTTATTTCTGGCGACACACTTGTTGATTCTATTAGTTATAAAAAGCTTTGGCAGGTTCGTTTTGACTCTGCAAAAAATGTAGATGGCTATATTGTTGGACTTTTAAGAGAGTTTGACAGAAAAGTGTATTTAAGGCCCTGTTTAAATTGCCAAATAGATACCAATACTGAAAAGGAGTATCTCATTTATGATTTTGGATTGAAAATAAATGATACGCTTGAACTTCCTGGAATTAATTCTGATCCGCGTTTTACGGGTAGTTATGTTGTTACAAAAGACACAATTACAATCATTAATTCCGACACGCTAAAAACTTTAGGTATCGGCAAGAAACTAACTGACAGCACCAGTTATACAAACTTCCATCTAATAGATAAAATTGGCAGTTCAAATGGTCTGCTTGATCAATACCAAAGATTTGATGGTTGGTCAAGAAACAATTTAATGTGCATGAAAAATGGCAATATGAGCCTTGATAGTTCTGACCTTAGGAAATTACCTGGATTAGATGCTTATATAGTTAATTGGCTTGACTGCTATAATATTGATTATAGTGGGGTTCCCAATCCAAATTTAGATCAACCCATATCTTGGCAATCTCAGAATGGACAACTCGTTTTAAGTGGTTTGCTGCCAAATCAGCAAGTGCTTGTTCATGATATGAGCGAAAAACAAATTCATTCGCAAACTGCCTACGCGTCTAATCTATCAATAAGCAAATTGCAATCACGGGCCATTTACACGGTTAATGTTGTTAGTGTTAAACAGGTTTATTCATTTTTGGTGGTAATGCCTTAGGTAGGCTAGAGTTACACTACTAATTATCATTTACCAAACGATAAAAATGCCTTGCATAATCATCAATTTTTGCACCCAAATAATAAGGTAAATTGAGCAAAGTATAAGGCCAACCACTCGCCGTTTTATGCTGTTCTAGAGATAATTCACCACCATAAATTCTAATGGCAAAATGCAAATTGGCCATTTCTAAAAATACATGCAACGAGCGTAGCTTACCTGCGCTACCAGATTTTATTTCTACCGGAATTAGCGTATTGTCAACCACTTGCAAAATATCTAATTCAGATTGAGCCTGCTTTTTTTCTCGCACCCAAAACATGGGTTTAGGGTCATTATAAACATTGGTAGAAATAATCTCCTGAGTTACCAAATGCGGAATTAAGCTCCCTTTAAAGGCATGACTTAAATCGTTCAAGGCTAACAATTCGGCCTGTATTCTTAGCGAATAATTTACCAATCCGGTATCTAAAAACTGCATTCGTGGCGACTTGCGCAAATTGGGTTTTAGGGGCAAAGTGGTTTCGGTAGTTGGGTAAATGAGCCTTAATACTTTTGCATCATCTAGCTTTCTAAATGCTTCGCCTACCTCACGAGATTTATAATTTGAATTTCCAAAATGCTGAAATGTAATCCGTTGGTCTAAATACAAGTGTGCCGTATTCATTATGTGCGAGATAACCCTTCGCTCAGTATCGTTTACTGCGTATTTCTTTACATCATCTCCGTAAGTTGCCCAAATACTTTCGTAAACTTTTGGAAGTTGAGATAGTTGTTTTTCAGTACTGTAATTGCTCACCACTTCTGGCATTCCACCAACTATGGCATATTCGTGAAAATACTTTTGCAACACGCTATGAGCCAACGGTTTTAAGGGAAATTCATGATACTTCTCTAAGGCCATTTCATACCCCATGGCTTCAAGATATTCGGCAAAATTCATGGGGTGTAAATACATAAACTCTACCCTACCCACAGGAAAACTCTGCACATCTTTTAAAGCAAATTCTAGAAGTGAACCTGCTGCAATTACAGGCAGTTCTGGCAGTTCTTCGTATAAATACCTAAGCAACTTAATGGCCTTTGGCGACTCTTGAATTTCATCTATAAACAAGAGTGTTTCTTCTTTCTTACCCGTATTTAATTCAAACGAAAGAAACAACGCATCAACCAATTGCCGTGCATCTTCATACTGCTCAAAGAAGTTATAATGCTCCTTTTTTTCAAGGATTAATAAGATTGATTGCTCAAAAGTTTTGGCAAAATCTTTTACCAAAGTGGTTTTACCTACCTGCCTTGCTCCACGTAAAATTAGCGGCTTCCTTCTAGGTGATTTTAACCACACACCTAACTTACTGAATACTTGCCTTTTAAACTCTATCACAACACAAAGTAAGGGCATTTTATCTAATACTTTGTAACAAAGTCAAACCTTTTTTATTCATTTCTTGTAACAAAGTCAAACCAAATATTGTCAATTCCCGTAATAAAGTCAGGCCATTTTTCGTGAGATTTTGTAATAAAGTAAGGGTAAATAGAAAAAATTTGCTTTTGGAATTATATTACTATAAACTTTATTGCAAGGGATTAAAAGGGCTAAAATTGAAGCCTTTAATTAATAAACCTTTCCACTTTTCCAAAGCACTAAATGCTTGATTTTTCAAAGTATACTTCCGGTAAAATAATTTTTACCTCGTGTTCTGCTCCTTCTTTTAGCCAGTAGGTTATGAAATTTACAGTTACTCGGTTTAGTTCATAGCCATTTTGTTTTCTCATTTCAATAATGCCCTGAAATTTTCTCGCAAATTTCAGAACCAAATCTCCATTAGAATTAGCACATCCGTCTTCTACCAACGTAAGTGCATTTCCAGGTAATATTCCTTTAATGCGGTGCTGTACGTATTCAAAATAACCAAGATTTACATTTTCATGAGTTAAATGCATTACCAACTCTTTTGGTGGTAGGTAAACATCATTATCATCAATTCTTTCTAGATTTTCGACTGAAAGATTGTCAAGAAAATTTGAATTAATATGAACAGTCAAATTCTGCTTAGCCCTTGTCATGGCAACATATAACTGCCTTTTTGCTTCATCAGTTGTTGAATTAAAATTTTCAAGCAAAAGGAAAACATTATCAAACTCTTTACCCTTAGCTTTATGAACGGTTGAAACGAAAATTGTTTCTCCATTCTCATTGAAAAAGTCTTCAAGTTTTGATTCTCGAATGAAAACTTCTAAATCCGATTTATATTTCTTTTTAGGATTTGTTGCCTCGAAATCCTTGATGATGTTCAAGCAAACTTCTAACTTGGTGCTACCGCGAAAATTGTGAATCAACTCCCTTTTGGCAAAGGCCCATGCTTCATCGCTGATAATGAATACATCATCCGCTTGATTCAGTTGATCTAAAAAGAATCTAACTTCTAAGAGATTGTACAAATTGAAACCATCATTTGTCTGAATCAACTTCGCTTGTAGGCCATTTTTTATAAGCAAACCCGTTATTTGAAGTGCTTCTTCATTTGTCTTTGTTAGTACACATGTAGTTCCTGAAAGTCCGGTAGTGAGAATGTCATGAACAAGTGGTGTAATGAGATTACTACTTTGATAGCG
>JAGQWA010000205.1 GCA_020437725.1 Bacteroidota bacterium
GATTATTATGAAAATAGATTTTTAACAGATGACACACTTTAATGAACACTACCACCGCATATAAATTGGAACGCTGAAACTCTTTCTGGAAAAAGTATTTTTATGCTGTGAATTCTGTTCTGCCGAAATATTTAACTGTTAGTCTCTTATTCCTAATTGTTTTCTCATGTGGAAATCGAGTATATAAAGGCAATTATTGGCGTGAAACTCCGAATGACTTTTTCAATGAAGGAATTCAATTTATGCCAAAAGACTCAATTCAATTGGTTAAATATTGGCATCCTGATTGGGTTCTTGGCAATGAACCCTACTTTTCGATTGGAACTGTGAATAGATTGGTTCTTGGAGCGAAAATTCGATTCAAACCATTTCCATATTTAAGGACTGAATACACTCATCAATTAGAAATTGGTAATGACTATCAATCTCGGGATTCTTTCAAAATAACATTCACTGACTATTTTGACCATTTTCAATGCCTTAATGCTTCCAATGAGATAATAATCGATTCAAGGATTCTATCATTTGATGGATTTGTTTTAAGCAATGAAATCACCAAGATTAAATTATTCGGAATAACAGTAAGAGCAGGGAGTTTCCTAATAGATTGCCATTCCTTACACGGAAAAGAAAACAACTTCACTTTTGACGATAAATGCTTGGTTAGAAGTATGGATACTACAATGAATATTAAACCTATTGGGTTTGGTAGAATCAGGACTGGAAAAGGAAAACACGCAGTCTTAAAAATATATCGGCCAATGCGCAGTTCAAAAACTAATTAGGAATTGCGAATAATTCGCGCCAGAGACGCTTGGGATGTATTTTGTTAAAAGGTTAAAAGAGGGAAGGTTAAAAGGGTTGATTTTATTGGTTAACGGGAAAGGGAGAACGGTTAACGTGATTTGGGTTAATTCTTGAACTCGCGCCGGAGACGCTCAGGATAGTTGGTCACTACGCAGAGCGTAGCGACTGGGGGTAAACCAATTACCACATTAAATAATTGGCACATTGGCTAATTGTATAATTGGCTAATTCAAATTATATAATTAAAAAAACCACCCCGATTGCTCAAGGTGGTTTTCCACTTAACTTTTTTGTTGATTCTGTGAACCTAGTCTATTAAAGCATTTAGCTTTTGCTGATAAACAGACTTTGGAGCGGCGCCCACTTGCTTGTCAACAACCTCACCGTTTTTAATGAACAATACAGTAGGAATGTTTCTTACTCTAAAGTTCATGCTTACGTTCGGGTTGCTGTCAACATCAAGTTTTCCAACCACGGCTTTGCCATCGTATTCATTAGCTAGCTCTTCTATTACAGGGCCAACCATTCTACAAGGGCCACACCATTCAGCCCAAAAGTCTACCACTACGGGTTTATCAGATTTTACTGCTAAGTCGTCAAAGTTTGCATCAGTAAATTCTACTGCCATTTTTATCTTCCTTTAGTTAATTGAAAACGAATTGATTCATTCTGCATTACGAAACCCAACAGGTCGTTATTAAGTTCAACTTTAAATTTTTTAGAGCGCAAAGGCAAACTTAATTCCTGTTCAGCGTCTATAACGCTTACCAACAGCTGGGCTTCTCCCGGATGTTGTTTTATGCTTTGAGCCAAATTAGTTATGTAATCGGGCTCTAACTTTTGCAAATCTAGTTGAATACTCAAATTGCGCTTCACCTTCTTTCGAGCATCTTCCATTTGCATTATATCTAAAATGCGCATTCTTATGTTTCCTGGCCTAAAACGGTCTTCTTCGGGCTGAATTTTCATGTATAAAATTTCGCCTTCGTTAATGAGATGTTGGTATTTAAGGTAGTCTTCGCCAAACATCCAAAACTCATTGGCTCCATAGTAGTCTTCAACCGTAAACACGCCAAACTTGGTGCCTTTTTTACTAAGCCTGTGCGATGCATCGGTTACAATGCCTGCCACTGAAAATTGCCCTGCTGTGAGTTCTTGCAAGTCTCTAAAATTAATAGTGCAGAAGCAATCTATTTCATATTTATATGTGTCTAATGGGTGACCTGAAATGTAGAATCCAATTACTTCTTTCTCTTTTTCAAGCTTTATCATTAAAGGCCATTCGTCAACATCAGCTGGTTTTGGAACGGCAACGTTGTCAACCGCTGAATCACCAAACAAACTGTTCATGGCATTGGCTTCAACCATTTTAAGCTCCTGGCCATATCGAATGGCTTTCTCAATTAAAGTTTGGTTTCCTCCTTCATCAGCCACTACATATTGGGTACGGTTAAACTCGCCAAAGCAATCGAATCCGCCCGCATAGGCCAGCGATTCGAAGCATTTCTTGTTTACTGCCCGCAGATTAATTCGCTTGGCAAAGTCCCAGAAATCTTGGTATTGGCCGTTTTCGCGTTCTTCAACTATGGCATCAACAGCACTCTCGCCTACCCCTTTTACGCCACCCAAGCCAAATCTAATTTCACCCTTCTGGTTTACTGTGAATTTGAGTGAACTCTCATTTACATCAGGGCCCAAAACCGGAATGCCCATACGGCGGCATTCTTCCATAAAGAAGGTTACCTTTTTAATATCGTGCATATTGTGCGTAAGCACCGAAGCCATGTATTCAGCTGGATAATTGGCCTTTAAATAAGCCGTGTGAAATGCAACAACGGAGTAACAGGTTGAGTGAGATTTGTTAAAGGCATAAGCAGCAAACGCCTCCCAGTCTCTCCAAATTTTCTCTGCTATTTCTGTTGAAATGTTTCGCTCATTGCAACCGCTAACAAATTTGGGTTTTAACTCATCTAGAATGCTCTTTTTCTTTTTACCCATACCCTTTCTTAGGGCATCGGCTTCGCCTTTGGTAAACCCAGCCAGTTTTTGCGATAGCAGCATTACTTGCTCCTGATACACCGTAATTCCATAAGTCTCCTTTAGGAATTCTTCCATTTCTGGAGTATCGTAAGTTATTTCTTCTTTACCGTGTTTTCTGGCTACGAAATTGGGAATGTATTCTAACGGCCCCGGTCGATACAAGGCGTTCATGGCAATCAAATCTTCGAACCTATCGGGCTTTAATTCCTTTAAGTACCGCTGCATTCCAGCCGATTCAAACTGGAACGTTCCGTTGGTTTCGCCACGTTGATAGAGCTCGTAAGTTTTCTCATCGGTGAGCGGAATATCATCGGCAATTATGTCTATTCCGTGCCGCTGCTTAATAATGTTGATTGCATCTCGAATAATGGTAAGGGTTTTGAGACCTAAAAAGTCCATTTTCAGTAACCCTGCGCTTTCTACCACACTGTTATCGAACTGTGTAATAAGCAGATCGGCATCTTTTTGAACGGCAACAGGAACGTGCTCTGTAAGCGGAGATGGTGTAATGATTACCCCACAGGCATGTGTGCCAGTATTGCGAACCGAGCCTTCTAGTATGCGCGCCTGATTAACTGTTTTTGCTGCAAGGTCGTTGCCTTCAGCAATTCGCCAAAGCTCTTCGGCCTTGGCCATTCCTTCTGAATTTAAACTAGACTTAAGCGCATCTTTAGGGCCAAATAATTTAGTAAGCGAAACATCAGGAATGAGTTTGGCTAGCCTATCAGCTTCTGGCAGTGGAAGGTTCAATACCCTAGCAGTATCTCTAATAGCCGATTTGGCGGCCATGGTTCCATAAGTAACAATTTGAGCAACTGAACTAAAACCGTATTTCTCTACCACCCATTCAATAATTAATCCACGGCGTTCGTCGTCAAAATCAATATCAATATCGGGCATTGATATACGATCTGGGTTCAAGAAACGCTCAAATAGCAGGCCGTATTCAATGGGATCAACATTGGTAATTTTTATGCAATATGCCACGGCCGAACCAGCAGCAGAACCACGACCAGGGCCAACACTTACGCCCATTTTTCGAGCTTCGGCAATAAAGTCTTGCACAATTAAGAAGTAACCAGGATAACCCGTTCTTTCTATTGTGGCAAGCTCAAAATCGAGCCGTTCTCTAATTTCATCTGTTATTTCGCCATAGCGCTCTTCGGCCCCAACATAGGTTAAATGGCGCAGGTAGTTGTTCTCGCCACGTTTTCCATTGTCTTTCTCATCATCAGGATGAACAAATTCTTGCGGAATTTTAAATGCCGGTAGTAACACATCGCTTGCTAGTCGGTATTCTTCTACCTTTTTAACTATTTCCTGAATATTTTCAATGGCTTCAGGAATATCGGCAAACAAGGCTTTCATTTCATCCTGGCTCTTGAAATAGAATTCATCGTTCGGAAAGCCAAATCGGTAATCTCTTCCGCGCCTTCCAATGTATTTCTTTGGGTCTTCTTGCAGTTTTCCATCCTTTACACATATAAGAATATCATGTGCATCGGCGTCTTTTTTATCTAGATAATAAGTGTTGTTGGTGGCTACAACTTTTACTTCTTTCTCGTTGGCCATTTTTAGAAGAACGGCATTAACACGTTCTTCTTCTTCTAAACCGTGTCGGTTTAATTCAACGTAAAAATCATCGCCAAACTCACGGTGCCACCAATCAAAAGCTTGCTCGGCTTGCTTTTCGCCTACGTTTAGAATTAAGCTTGGAATTTCTCCGAAAACCCCGCCTGAAAGGGCAATTATGCCTTCTTTGTATTCAACCAAAAGGTCTTTATCTATTCGGGGTACGTAGTACATGCCTTCTGTGTAGGATATACTCGATAGCTTGGCTAGATTATGATAACCTACTTTGTTTTTAGCCAGCAAAACCACTTGGTAGCCATTGTCTTTGCGGCTTTTGTCTTGATGGTTTTCGCAGAGGTTGAACTCTGCGCCCATTATGGGTTTAATGCCTTCAGCAAGGGCACCTTCAACAAACTTGTATCCACCAAACATATTACCAGCATCTGTTAAGGCAACTGCTGGCATTCCGTTTTCTTTGGCTTTTTGAATGAGTGCGTTTATCTCGCTTGTGGCCTGTAGAATTGAAAAATGGGAGTGGTTGTGAAGATGCACAAAAGGGGCATCGATGTCTTTGGCTTTCTCAACATCAATTTTTACGGATTTGGCGCCGCCTTTTTTTGGTATGGCGTGCTCGTTCTTGTAATCAATTGAACTGAGAATTTGCTCCTTAACTTTTTCTAGATGCTCTTTTATATCGGGTGCAAGCGCAATGCCTTCTCGTTGAATTACTTCTATTCGAACCAATTCGAAGAAACAGCGGGCTGTTGCTTCAACATCGGCGGCAGCATTGTGTGCATCTTCAACTGGTTCACCAAATAGCTTTTCGTGCAATTCAGAAAGTGAAGGGTATTTGTATTTGCCACCGCGGCCGCCGGGTAGTTTGCAGTATTCGGTAGCATCGTCTTTTGTGTCTAAGGTTGGTTTTTTGGTTAGGTCGCTGTCAATTTCCTTTCGCAAAAACTCGCATCCCACAATGTTGATGTCAAATTCAATGTTTTGACCAACTACATACTCACACTGTTCTACCTTTTGGTTAAAGAGTTCTAGAATCTCGCGTAGGTCTTTACCTTCATTGTGTGCTCTTTCAGTTGAAATACCATGAATTACTTCAGAGTTGTAAGGTATATCATACCCTTCAGGTTTGATGATATGATTCTGGGCTTCAACCAAATAACCCTTATCATCATGCAACTGCCAAGCAATTTGAACCAAGCGTGGCCAGTTGGCAAAATTGGTTATTGGCTCGTTCCAATTATCAGGCAAACCAGTGGTTTCGGTATCGTAAACTAAGAACATGTAATGCGCGGGATTAGCCTTTCAAAATACCCACTATTTCTGATGAACTTATGAACAAGATATGAACCAAGCGCGAAGCGCTTATTTAATTTGAAAATGTGATAATGTGGTAATTTGAAAATGAATTGAATTAGCCAATTTGGCAATTGGACGCTTCGCTCAATTTGACAATTCTCTTAATTCAACAATGGCTTAATGTGGTAATTTCTTGAATTTGCCAATTCGACAATTGAACAATTAGCCAATCTTTATTTGGCAAAATGAAAACGTTGAACGGGTAAAGTCCCCTTATCTCTTTATCTTTTTAACTCCTGAATTCTACCTTCTAAATCTAAAACACTAACGCACTTAAACACTTAGTCACTCCCAACCCCTTATCTCATTAACTATTTATCTATTTAACTCCTGAATTCTACCTTCTAAATCTAAAACACTAACCCACTAAAACACTT
>JAGQWA010000206.1 GCA_020437725.1 Bacteroidota bacterium
AAGCGGGATTCCTCAACCTAAGGTTTTTTTTTCAACTAATACCTTATACCAGAACTATCACCTTGTTATTCATTACTTCGGCTACGCCAGAAGTAATTTCAAACCTCTTCTCTCCCTCTTTAGTTGTACACACCACAGTACCTTTTGTAAGCGTACTAATTATTGGGGCGTGGTTATTCAACACTTGAAACTCACCTTTTGCACCTGGAAGTTTTAACGATGTAACTTCTCCTGCAAACAAGGTTTCTTCTGGTGTTAATATTTCTATTTGCATAGTTTACTAAGCTTTAGCTGCTTCTTCAAGCATTTTCTCACCTGCTGCAATTACTTCTTGAATTCCTCCTTTAAGGTTAAAGGCAGCTTCAGGATACTTATCATATTTACCATCCATAATGTCGTTGAAATCGCGAATGGTATCGTCAATATCAACTAACACACCCGGAATACCGGTAAACTGCTCAGCCACGTGGAATGGTTGAGACAAGAAACGTTGTACCCTACGTGCTCTGTGTACAACCATTTTATCATCTTCACTTAATTCGTCCATACCAAGAATGGCGATAATGTCAAGAAGTTCGTTGTAGCGTTGAAGCAACATTTTTACTCTTTGAGCAGTGTTGTAGTGTTTATCGCCTACTACTTCTGGAGTAAGAATTCTAGAAGTTGAATCTAGTGGATCTACCGCTGGGTAAATACCAAGAGAAGCAATCTTTCTTGAAAGTACTGTTTGCGCATCAAGGTGAGCAAACGTTGTTGCAGGAGCCGGGTCAGTTAAGTCATCCGCAGGTACGTAAACCGCTTGTACAGATGTAATTGAACCACGTTTTGTAGAAGTAATACGCTCTTGCATTACACCCATTTCAGTAGCCAATGTAGGTTGGTAACCCACCGCTGAAGGCATACGACCAAGAAGTGCTGATACCTCAGAACCTGCTTGGGTGAAACGGAAAATATTGTCGATGAAGAAAAGGATATCTCTACCGCCTGATTTCTCATCGCCATCACGATAGTATTCAGCAAATGTTAGTCCTGAAAGGGCCACACGTGCGCGTGCTCCCGGAGGCTCATTCATTTGTCCGAAAACGAATGTTGCTTTTGAATCTTTTAATTTCTCTTTGTCAACCTTGGTTAAATCCCAACCACCGGCTTCCATAGACTCTTTAAATGCTTCGCCGTATTCTACAATACCAGCTTCAATCATTTCTCTAAGAAGGTCGTTTCCTTCACGAGTTCTTTCGCCAACACCAGCAAACACTGAAATACCAGAGTAAGCTTTTGCAATGTTGTTAATTAGCTCTTGGATAAGTACGGTTTTACCAACACCAGCACCACCAAACAAACCAATTTTTCCACCTTTAGAGTATGGCTCAAGAAGGTCAATAACCTTAATACCTGTCCATAGTGGCTCTTGAGAAGTAGCTAAGTCTTCGAATTTTGGTGGGTGAGCGTGAATTGGTCTTCTAGACTCACCTTCAACTTTACCAATACCGTCAATGGCTTCTCCAACCACGTTAAATAGACGGCCTTTTACTTCATCGCCAGTAGGAATAGTAATTCCTGCTCCAAGGTCAACAACTTCGGCTCCACGAACCAAACCTTCAGTAGAATCCATAGATACTGCACGTACCATGTCTTCGCCAAGGTGTTGTTGTACTTCAAGAATTAGGTCTTCGCCATGCTCTCTTTTAATAGAAAGTGCGTTGAAAATTTTTGGAAGGGTGGCGTTTTCGCCAGAAAAACTTACGTCAACCACAGGTCCAATAACCTGTGCAACTGATCCGATATTTTGCATTTTGCTCATTATGAGATTAGTACCGAAAAATCGGGTGCAAATGTAGATGTTTTCCTTTCAAAAAAATAGCAAAACATCACCTTGTTTTTTGGGGTTGAAAAAAAGCGTTGAATAGATGCTTTATTCCGCAATTATGAGCTTAGACAACAGCTCATTTTTCGTTTCAACTCTTAATTGATAGGTACCACCAACCAGGTTTTCTGGAAATTGAATATTGAACGGTTCATTTCCTCGTGTAGTTGGTGGAAAAGATTTAATGAGTTTACCATTTAAATCATGCAATGAGATTGAAACTATTGGTTTTTCAAGATTTAAACCCATTATACCGCCAAGAGAAACTGGATTTGGATATACATTTAAGACAGATACTTTTTGGGGCCTTGAAATGGAAGACAATTCGCCAAATACGTACAGACCAAAATATTGGTCAGAAGCGATAATATTTCCAGAAGGTAAATAGGGGTAAACACCCCAGCAGCCATCTAGCCCATCAAAACCCATATTTCTTGGGTAAGTATCGTAAAAGCCTACTCTTACCGGGCTATCAGGCACTGAAATATCGTAAACCTGAACACCTTGCTGGTAGTAAGAAACATAAAGCAAATCACCATTCACAAACGGATTATGTGCAATTGAACCTTTTTCATGTTCGTGACCAAATTCCTTTACAACCGACCAACCACGATTGTCTTTCTGGGCCATTACTTTTAAGGCCAGCCCATGATTTTCGTCGGCAAAGTAGATGTACTTACCTGTTTTATCCATTGCCGAAGAATGGTTGTATCCTTTATTAGGGTAAGTTGCCATTCCACCGGTCAACTCCATTCCGGGAGCATAAAACTTGCTACCTGATTTTTCAATTGAGTCAAATACATTGAAAACATATATACCGTCTTCGCCACCTGAACAAATGGCCGTATCGTTTCTAACATAAATATCATGCACATAATCAAGATTAATTCCTTGTGCTTCTAAGTCAAAAAGAAGTTTGGGCTTACTTGGGTTTTCAATATTCAAAACTCTGAGTGCTGAGAATTTTTCTTTTGACAAGTTGGCTGCCAAATACAGCTTGCTTCCTTCAATAAAAATATTGTGAGCACGGTATCCAAATTCATCGCTGTCGTAAACTTTATGAACTGAATCGGGCAAATACTGAAGATCGAAAACCTGCAACGAAGAGAAACCCTCGTCAGCTACTGCAAAGCAATAATGCTTGTAGGTTTTAAAATCGCGGTGTATGCAGTTCACATCTCTTCCAGGCTCTGCATCTACTTCAATAGGGTTAGCGGGATCTGTTACATCTATAAAATAGATTGAATCAAGACTGCCCATTATGGCATATTCTCTTCCTGTGCCATCTGCCCAACCCCATATATCATTAAAAAACTGCCTGTCAATTTCTTTTAGTCCATCCTTTTTCCAAGTAGAACGCACATTGAGTTCCGTTTGGGCAAAAGCACTAATTGAATAAATTGTACTAACCAGAAAAATTATTAAAATACGATTTACCAAATCAGTACTTTTTTATAGTTGTCGTATCCGTTGGCTTCAATTTTTAGCAAATAAATACCCTTAGCCAAAAAACTTGTATTAATATTTAATTCACTGCCAGCTTTCCAAGCCAATTGTTCATTAATTAACTGTCCGTTTAAGCTATAAAAACTGGTTTTTACTTCGCCAATAAACGGTTTTTTAAAAAGTAGTTTTAGGTTTTCGCGGCTGCTGGCAATTTCTACGTCAAACATCGTGTTAACTGGTATTTCTTTATTCCAACCGTTCAGTTTAAACAGAAATAGGCCATTTAACATATCGCTTGCTGCAATTACCCCCGATTCAAAAAACGGATAAACTCCCCAACAGCCTTTATAACCATCGTAGGTTCCTTCAACATCATTTTCTGGATAGGTATCATACCCAGCCACCCATTTTGGTTGTTCTGGGTTCGAAATATCAAAAACTTGCAGCCCTTCATGGTAATAAGAAACAAAACAGAAATTATCTACAATAAAGGGGTTGTGTACAATGCTTCCTAATTGATGATTAAACCCAAAAGTTGAAAGGAACTTTGGCCGAGAAGGATTTGAAACATCGTAGCATTTTAATGGAAGACCGTGGGTTTCGTCGGCAAAAACCAAAATATTGCCTTCTTCATTTAGCCATGAACTGTGATTATAACCTTGTTCTGGATAATTATCTAACCAATAAAGAAGTTCTGGATTAGAAATATTGCTGTAATCGTAAATAAAAAGCCCGTCATCGCCATTTGAACAATAAGCTATGTTATCTCTAAAATACACGTCGTGAACGTGATTAAATAGTGGCTCATCTCTAACAATTGGTGCCTTTAAATGATGTATGGCTTTTGGATTTTTGGGCTGGTTTAGGTCTAAAATGGTCATTGGAATAAAAGGCCATTTAACATGTGTGTTCGATGCTAAAAAGGCATAATTATCAGCAATAAAAACATTGTGTGTTCGGCGTGTAAGATAATTAGTGTCATAAACCATTTGAACAGAATCGGGCAAGTAGCTCAAATCAAAAATCTGAAGGGTTGAATTCCCTTCATCGGCAACGGCATAACAATAGTTCTGGTAGGTTTTAAAATCGCGGTGTATACAGTTAATATCAGCACCAGGCTCTACATCGCAAAGCACTGGTTTATATGGGTTTGAAATATCGAAGAAATAAATAGAGTCAATAGAACCCAATATAACAAACTCCCTTCCCTGCTCATTGGTCCACCCCCATATGTCGTTATACTTCTGTTGCGATTTTGATAATGGCGGAATTCCTCTTAGCGATTCATTATCCCAGTGGGCAATAACTTCAAGGCTGTATTCTTGAGCATTTAGCACTGCATAGGCTACAAAAAATATGGTGCTAAAAATGTGCCTCATAAAGATTCAATAACCGCCAACATGAGTTTTGTCATTTGCGGCTCTGCTTTCGATGCTACTTCAATAACATCTGCCACAGTTACTGGTTCCAACACATCGTGAAAACCTTCATCAGTAATTACAGAAATAGCCATTACTTTTAAAGATGCGTGTACCGCCACAAGCACCTCGGGCACGGTTGACATTCCAACTACATGAGCTCCAATAATGCCCAGGTATTTATACTCGGCACTAGTTTCAAGATTTGGACCCGGCACAGCGGCATAAATTCCTTGATTAACATCTATAGGCAAATTCAAATCTTTGGCCAGCTGCATGGCCTTATTAACCAACTCTTTATTATAAGGTTGGCTCATATCAGGAAATCTTGGCCCTAATTCGTCGTAATTTTTACCACGAAGCGGATTTTCTGGCAATAGATTTATGTGGTCGTTTATCACCATTAAACTGCCTTTTTTATAGTCTTTGTGCACCGAACCACAGGCGTTTGAAATGAATAGATGTGTTATGCCAAGCGCTTTCATTACCCTAACTGGAAAAGTGGCTTGTTGCAATGTGTAGCCTTCGTAATAGTGAAACCTACCTTGCATTACCACCACAGGCTTGCCGCCAAGTTGGCCAAACAACAATTTACCACTATGGCTCTCTACTGTAGAAACAGGAAAATGCGGAATGTGTTCATATGAAATGGTGGTTTCTATTTGCACTTCTTTGGCGAGTGAACCCAAACCGGTACCGAGAATTACCCCAACTTTTGGTGTTAGAGAAGTTTTGGTTCTTATAAATTCTACGCTTTCTTTAATCTGGTTTAGCATATTGTTTAATTAGTTTTTGAAACGCTATTTCTTGGTTAAATAAAAATTGTAATTCTATTGGGCTATAATAAATAGGTAAGTTCTCTATAAGTTGCTTTTGCGAATGAGTTGTAAGTCTAACAGCATCTTTTTGGGTGGTTACCACCAGTACATTTTTGTTTTTGTTGTTTGAACAAAAGTCTGCGATCCTACGCAGGTCTTTCTCTTTAAAATGATAGTGATCTACAAAGGCAAAGTGCTTTAAAATTTCTGACTTTTCGCTCATAAAATTTACAAATGGCTTTGGCTGGGCAATGCCAGTAATTAAAACCAGTTTGTAACCGGCCATTTTTTCTAAGGCAATTGTTGCACCAACAAATACAGGCTCTAAATAGCTTCCGTAATGAATTGTTGTAAAAAATACAGAGCCACTAAATTTTAGACGATCTTTAATTTTTTGGGCTTCAAACTCTTTAAGATTTTGCGGACATTTGGTTACCACCACCATACTTGCTTCGTGTTTTGCAGCCCTTGGCTCGCGCAGCATACCAGCGGGAAAAACCCAATCTTTATAATAAGGCGAATGAAACGTGGTGGTTAAAATGTAATGATTGGCCTTAACCCTTAAATGCTGAAAAGCATCATCCA
>JAGQWA010000207.1 GCA_020437725.1 Bacteroidota bacterium
CATCGGTTTTTAAAACCTTATTTTGTGCTCTACCGAGACTCGGTTATTGAAGATGCGCCAACCGAGCATTTGGCCACAGCCAGAGAAAAATATGCAGAACAAGTTGATGCGCTTACAGCCACGCAATTGGTTGAAAAAGCCACATCACAGGCGCGTAGTGTTCGCAATAGGTTGCAATCGCTTGAAACCGAAATTGACTATTTGCGCTACAGAAAACTTCGTGGCCAAATAGAATGGAATAGAAAGTTTACCATGAGTTTAGCCGCACTGCTTATGTTTTTTATTGGGGCACCTTTAGGAGCACTAATTAGAAAAGGTGGGTTAGGCTTGCCTGTGGTAATATCAACCGTGTTGTTTGTGCTGTTTTATATTTTGATGATTGGAATGGAAAGGGCATCAAAACAATATGTAATTACGGCCGGTATGGGCATGTGGGTGCCTGTTCTCATACTGTTGCCAATTGGTTTATGGCTTACTTATTTGTCTAATAAAGATGCCAAATTAATAAGGCTCGGAAGTTGGGTTTCGGCCAAGATTTCAAACTTTAAAAAGAAGCGTGTCGCTTAAAATACTCCAACTCTGTTTAAGGGTTCCTTTTGCTGAAAATGATGGTGGAACCAAAGCCATGATGGCCATGGCCAATGGCCTAATTGAATGCGGTCATGAAGTGCATATGCTGGCTCTAAATACGAGCAAGCATTATGTTCCAGAACAAACCATTGATAAGGAGCTAAAGGCAAAATTTAATTATAAAGCAGTTGACGTTGAAAACGACATTAGCATTGGCAAAGCATTGGCCAATTTGTTCAGTTCAAAGCCATTTCATGTGTCAAGGTTTTATCATCATGAAGTTAATGTAGCCTTAAATAAGTTGCTTTTTGAAGTAGATTTTGACCTGGTATTGCTTGAAAGCTTGTTTACCACACCTTATTTGCCTACCATTAAAAAGGCCAATGTCCCGGCTGTTTTGCGCTCGCATAATGTTGAACATCATTTATGGCAACGCGTTACCAAAAACACGAGAAACCCTTTAAAAAAAGCCTATTTGCAACTGCAAACAAATAGGCTTAAAAAGTATGAGAAAGAGCGTTCTGCTGCTTGCCATTCAATAGCAGCCATTTCGCCCGTTGATGCTGATATTTATAAATCGTGGGGAATCAACAAGCCCATAGGTCACGTGCCTTATTCGGTGCAAACAGATGATGATTTCAGCCCAAAAATTGACATAGCTGAGCCTATTAAAATGGGTTTTATTGGGTCAATGGATTGGATGCCAAACCAAGAAGGCGTGCGATGGTTTGTAAAAGAAATATGGCCTAAACTCACAGTTCAATTTCCAACCTTAGAATGTCATATTGCGGGTAGGGCAATGCCAAAAGACCTGGTGGCCAAATCGGCTGGTAATCTTATGCTTTCGGGTTATGTTAACGATGTGCAAGCTTTTACCGAACAACAAACAATAATGCTTGCACCTTTGCTAGCTGGTGGTGGTGTAAGAATTAAAGTGTTAGAAGCCATGTCGATGGGCAAACCAGTATTGGCAACACCCATTGGCTACGAAGGCATTAATGCCCAAAATGGCCAACAAATAATGGCATTTAAAACGGCTGATGATGTGGCAAATCATCTTGTAAAAGCGCAACAAAATGCCCAATATTTGGCCAACATTGGCAAGGGTGGTTTTCAATTGGTAAAAGACACTTACAACGCCAAAACCGCCAACCAAGAATTGCTTAAACTGCTTTAGATAATTGGTGATTTGAAGTTATTTGTGCTTACATCAAGGTTTCCGTATCCGCTCGAAAAAGGGGATAAACTGCGTATCTACCATCAGATACGTTACCTAAGCAAGCACCACGAAATAATTCTTTGCGCGCTCGACGAAAAAAAGATAACCCAAGCACAGCTAAACCAGCTTAAACCATTTTGCTCATCAATTCACGTTTTTAGAAATTATAAATGGCTTGCCAGACTAAGAGCCATGCTTTGGTTTTTATGGGGTGGAGAGTTGCAGGTGCATTATTTCTACAGCAAACTCTTTAGCAGGAAAATTACCAAACTCATTTTTGAGCATAAACCCGACCATATTTACTGCCAACTCATTAGAATGGCCGAATATGTTAAAGAACTGGCTCACATTCCAAAAAGCCTTGACTATATGGATGCCTTTTCAATTGGAATGATGCGCCAAAGCAGCGACACATCCTTCCCTTTCAACCACATATACAAGCAAGAATCAAAAAGGCTAAAGGCTTATGAAGCGCAGATTTTCCATGATTTCGATGTTTGCACCATCATTTCTGAACAAGATCGCGAACACATAAAAGCAAGCCATCAAGAAGAGATAAAAATAGTGCCCAACGGCGTTGATACCGACTTTTTCTGGTATTGTGAAGATGGGGTTTCAAAAACAAGCGATGTGCTGTTTTTAGGCAATATGAGCTATTATCCAAACGTAAAAGCAGCCGAGTATTTGGCTGAACATATCTATGAACCTATGGCCGCCAACAACAAAAATTTTGTAACAACCATAGCCGGTGCAAATCCGGCAGCACACTTGCTAAAACTCAATGCTGGCAATCTTAAAGTATTGGGTTGGGTTGACGATGTGGTTGAAGTTTATCATTCGGCGCGAGTTTTTGTGGCACCGCTATTTCATGGTAGCGGAATGCAAAACAAGATTTTAGAAGCCATGGCCTGCGGAATTCCTATTATTACCACCACACAAACCAACAATGCCATTAATGCCAAACCCGAAGTAGAAATTCTAATAGCTGATACCGAAGAAGAAATGCATGCTCATATTCACCGTCTAAAACAAGACACCGAATATTATAATGCTCTGCGCGCTAATGCTCGTAGATTTGTAGTTCAAAACTTTAGTTGGGAGACTTTTGTTAACCAGCTAAACCAAGCCATAATACAAGCGTGAGTATATTAAACACCATTGACGAAGCTTTAGAAGACATTAAGCAAGGCAAAGTATTAATTGTAGTTGACGATGAAGACCGCGAAAACGAAGGCGACTTTGTAATTCCGGCCAGGCATGTTACCGCAGAAGTAATCAACTTTATGGCCAAAGAAGGCCGTGGTTTAATCTGTGCGCCGTTGTTAGACACTAAGTGCGATGAGCTTGGCTTTGACCTAATGGTGAGCGATAATACGGCTTTGCACGAAACGCCATTCACCGTTTCAATAGACTTAAACGGGCATGGTTGCACAACAGGCATTTCAGCCCACGATAGGGCTAAAACCATACAAGCTTTAATAGACCCAAGTATTAAGCCAGAAGAGTTTGGTAAACCAGGTCATATTTTCCCTTTAAGAGCCAGAAAAGGTGGCGTATTACGTCGTGCCGGCCATACTGAAGCAGCCATAGATCTGGCTCGCCTTTGCGGCTACGAACCAGCTGCTGCTATTGTTGAAATTATGAACGACGATGGCACCATGGCTCGCCTTCCTGATTTGCAAAAGATTGCTGAGAAATTCGATCTTAAAATCATTTCAATCAAAGACCTTATTCAATACCGATTATCAAAAGAATCGTTGATTGAAAAGCAGATTGAAAACGTACAAATGCCAACCGATTATGGTGATTTTAAACTAACTGCTTACAAGCAAATAACTTCAGACGAAACGCATATTGCCTTGGTTAAAGGTGAATGGGCTGAAGATGAGCCCGTAATGGTTCGGGTACACTCTAGCTGCGTTACTGGCGATATTTTTGGTTCATGTAGATGCGATTGTGGTCCGCAATTGCACGGCGCCATGCAAATGATAGAAAAAGAAGGCAAAGGCGTGGTTTTATACATGAAGCAAGAAGGCCGTGGAATTGGTCTTATTAATAAGTTGAAGGCCTACAAGCTACAAGAAGAAGGTTTAGATACGGTTGAAGCCAATCTTAAACTGGGCTTCAAAATGGACCAACGCGATTATGGTATTGGCGCACAAATTCTTCGCGACTTGAAAGTGAAGAAAATTAAGCTCATTTCTAATAATCCGGCCAAACGCATTGGCTTAGGTGGTTATGGTTTAGAAATAGTAGAAGGTGTTCAACTAGAAATTGCCGCCAACCAGCACAACGAAAAGTACCTGCAAACCAAACGCGATAGAATGGGCCATTCTATTATGGGCAAGAAGTAGGCTTTTATTAGTTTGAGGTGAAAAGTGAAAGGGATAAGGTGATAAGTGTGCAAGCCCTTCAGCATTCACCTTTTTATTATTTGAATTAGATTTTTTAATCTAGGTCGAAATGTCTTACCCCGAATTTCAATTCGGGGCGGCTGTAATTCCATTTTGCAACAAACCACCAATTTTCTACATCGTTTCCAAGTAATTATAAAAACAATGAAACTACTGACTTCTCTAATAATCGTGCTTTTGAGTATGACTCAATTAAAAGCGCAAGACACCATTCCACCTATAATAATGTTAAACAACTCTGAGCACACTATTCTGGTGAACGTGTTTGATAAATATGCAGACACATTAGAGTTTTTGGATAATAAGTCGTCTAAAGCCTATTTAAAATCACAATTAGTTGTTGGCGGAACATTTTATGCCGCCTTTAAGGATAGTATGGCCACTAAGCTGGGAGATTATAACATTGTTTACTCGGTTAAAGATTCCGCTGGAAATGTATCAGATACAGTAATCAGGTATCTTAAAGTAGTTGATAGAGAAGCACCGAAGATATTTTTTATTGGTAATCCACTCAAAATTGACAGTTTTAATCGCCACAGCATTGATCATAATAAATACATACAAAAAGTTACAGATAATTATTGCGACACATTTGAAGTCGCTCTTTCAGTTCAAGATCTCTTAATTGATTCAATTAATGGGTTAGTTCATATTGTGTACTGCGCGATTGATTCTTTTGAAAATGAAAGCTGTGAAACATTGGAATTGGTTGTGAGTTCATGGCTGAATAATGTGGCTGTTCCTAACTATAGACTCTCAGTTTTTCCCAATCCGTCAAATGGAGATTTTAATGTCGATGCGCAAGGTGAAATTACCAGTATTGAGATATTTACATTGGCCGGGCAAAGACTTTCAGGAATTCAATTGTTGGATGCTAAAGTTGACCTTTCACACTTACAAACAGGCATATATTTTCTGAAAATCACCACAGAGCAAGGGACAGGAATAGCCAAAGTCATCAAAGAATAATCACAACCCATTATTACCCCGAATTTCATTCGGGGCAGCCTAAACCCCATTAAATGCGAGTGACTTCCAGTCACTCGAACAAAACCCTACAACAAAGCCGCCAATAGCGCCTTTGTAGCATCAGTTTCTGGCTCATTAAAAACCTGTTGGGCGTTCCCAGATTCAACCACTTGGCCATTGGCCATAACAAGCACATTATGCGCAAAACCTTTTATAAGACCAATATCGTGGGTTATAAAAACGATGCCCACATTTTGGGTAATGGAAAGCGATTGCAGCAACGCCAATATTTGGTGTTTAATGTCAGCATCTAGAGACGAAACACACTCATCGCAAATAAGCACTTTGGGTTGGCAAGCAAGCGCCTTGGCAATACAAATGCGTTGCTTTTGTCCGCCAGAAAGTTGGTGTGGCAACCGGTTAAAATGGTTTTCATTTAAACCCACTTGTTGCATGAGTTCTAATGCCTTAGCTCTTCTATCGTTTTTTGACAATTTATGATGAATGCGAACCACTTCCATCATGCACTTTCCCACTCGTTGCAAAGGGTCAAGAGCAGCATCTGGCGACTGAAAAATTAGCTGAACTCGACCAGTCGGGTAGTTTGGGGTAATACATCCATTGGCAGAAAAAACCTTAACCAATGCTTTGGCCAAAGTAGATTTTCCAGAACCTGATTGCCCAACTACGCCCAGTATTTCACCTTCATGAAGATTAAAAGAAACATCGGTAAAACCGTTGTCTGATTTAGGATAAGAGAAACCCAAATTCTGAACGTCTAACACCATTTTATCACCAAAGGCATTTTGGTCTAAATGTGTAGCTTCCTTTTTCGTTGGGCTTGTTTCAAACAACTGTTTTTCGCTAAGTTTAAAGCTCTTGCAGTTTAAGTAAGTCAGCACCTTTTCATCATGCGTAATTACCCAAAGGGCAGTTCCTTTTTCTTCAT
>JAGQWA010000208.1 GCA_020437725.1 Bacteroidota bacterium
TATCATAATAGCTCGAATTTTTTTTTTTTTTTACTTCTTTACCAATTAACTCATAAGGTTCTCTAATAAGCTCCTTTTCGATTGCACTGGCGCTCATTTTATGAAAATTTGACGGCCTTCTTTGCACCAGTACTTGCCTAGTGGTAGCATGATAATTGGTAAATGAAACCAGTTTACTTCGTTTTTCGGTAATTGTTAAGTGGGCAGCCGCTAAATCGCAATCTCCGCCATTAAGCATATCAAAAATGCTATCTAAATCGGTTACTACAATAATTTCAAGCTTTAATTTTAAACTATCTGCCAAAATTTGGAGTAACTCAAACTCATAACCCATTGGCTGGCCCCTATAAATAAAATAACTAGAAGAGCTATTAGCTATGGCTACTTTCAATTTGCCATCGGCTTTAATTTCTTCTAAATCTCTATTAACCAGATTATTACTACTAGAATTTGATGCCTTATTTTTACCAATATTGCCACAATTATTAGACAATAGGCCTAAAAACACGACCATAAACAAGGCAATAATTCGGCTATTAGAAAGCTTCTTCATTAGTTTAAGCAGCATAAAATACAAATTGAGTTTGTGTAGTTTGCCTAATAGCATGTGCAATGGCGGTTTTTCAAATCCTGTGCCTTAATGGGTAAAATTCATTAAAAATTGCACTTACACACTCTCAATTAACCTTTTAAAACAGCTTTATGCTCAGAATTAACACCTTTTTTAATGTGGATAAGTATTTGACCATCAGCCACTTTAAAATTCCCTTGGTGTAGCATTAATTCCGCACATGGCACTAGTTATCTAATTTCGCTTGCATATTAAAACTATGGCATCTTACGATAGTACCAATATGAGAATTACCGACCTTGAAGTTGGATTCTTATTTGAATATGACCTTAAGAACTGGCAGGTTCTTGAAGAGTTTGAATACGATTGGGGAAATGAATTTTATACCAAAGAATTTAAGGTTTCCGATAGTGAGCAAGATTATTTCTTAGAACTTGAAGACGATGATGAATTGCTCATTTCGCTATACCAAAAAATCTCGGTTCTAGGTATTGAAGGTAATATTCCCGGCGCCATTAAAGCAAACGACGAACCACCAACCGCAGTAGTTTATAATGGCATTCAATTTAGAAGAGTTGAAGAAAGCCCTGGCTATTGGCGAAATGTGAAAAACAGCAATTGGAGCAAATTCATTAGCTGGGACTACGAAAGTGCTAATGGAAAGCATTTCTTAACCATTGAAAGATGGGGCGAAGAAGAATTTGAAGCTTCTTATGGCTACCCAGTTTCAGAGTACAAGTTTTCTAATATTCTGCCAAGAGAAAACAGGCAAAAGCGCGCGCCAAGAGACGTTGAATACGAGCGACAAAAAAAGTCTAAGAACCTTTATGCCTTATTAATTGCCGTAGGTCTCATTTTGGTTTTATCTGGAATGATGCGATGCAGCTCTTCAAGCCACGTTTCTATTTCAACCGAACAAAATGATAACATAATTGGCTCGGCAACGCAATTGGCCACCAAATATGGCAAGGGAGATGTTTTTAGCATAATGCTAGCTGATATGAAAGTGAACAACAGTGGCTGGAGCAATTCTTATCTACACCAATACACCGTTGTAAATACCCTTAATAACGAACCCGAAGGCTCAACCACAAATTGGGTGCCCGTAACCAGGGGTTTTTATACAAGCCAACAGAACAATTTAGGCATGGAAATTATAAGCAAAGACAGTACTGGCAAGCTTAACACACAGGCGGCACCGGCCGGTTACAGCAATTATATTGGCAATCAGCGCTATGGGCATTGGAGTACCAACTCTCGCGGTGAAACATTTTGGTCGTTCTACGGAAAATACATGTTTATGAGCTCATTGTTCAACATGGCTTTTCAACCAGCTTATAGAAACCATTATTCAGATTATAGAAGCAACTACTATGGCAGAAACGCATATTACGGTCCATCAGCCGGCTCTAGTAATTATTATGGCACTAATAGCCAAGGAATGAAAGCCGCCAAACCCGATTTTTTTGAACGCAAAACAGGCACAACCAGTAGGTCTTCTGGCAGAACATCAAGAAGTTCGTCACGTTGGGGAAATTCAAACTCCAGATCGAGAAGCGGTGGTTTTGGTAAATAAGAAAGAATTTTAAAGATGATTGAGATATTAAATGCAATAACTTATTTGGCCGCAGCATGCGTGCTTTTTTTGGTTGGAAAATTGGCTTATAATCTTTCGCAACCCAATATTAAACTACATCATGAGCTTTTAGAGAAAGACAATTTTGCAGTTTCGCTTTCAATAACGGGCTATTATGTTGGCTTGGTTTTATGCATTGGCGCTGCCATTGTTGGTCCTTCGGCAGGTATTGTGCAAGACCTTGTTAATATTGGCATTTATGGTGGTTTGGGCATTGTTCTACTCAACATATCATCAGTGCTGAATGATAAACTCATTTTTAGAAATTTCAAGATTTCTAAAGAATTAGTTGAAGATAGAAATGCTGGAACCGGAGCAGTTGAAATGGCCAATTTTATTGCTAACGGGCTTATTGTTTACGGCGCCATAATTGGCGAAGATGGAAATTTAATTACGGCATTAGGCACATGGGCCTTTGCCCAATTACTGTTTATTGCCGCTGCCAAGGTTTACAATTTTGTGCTTCCTTACAACATTCACGAGCATATTGAAAAAGACAACGTTGCGGTTGGAATTGGCTATGGTGGTGCTTTAGTGGCTTTTGCCAACATTATTCGATTTGCCAGCCAAACAGAGTTTGAAACTTGGCAAGACCATTTGCTAACCATTGGTATAGATGCCGCTGCTGGTTTCTTGCTAATACCAGCCATGCGTTTGGTAACCGACAAAATTTTATTGCCTGGCCGAAACCTAACTGATGAAATAGTGAACCAAGAACATCCAAACAACGGCGCTGCTTTAATAGAAGCTTTTGCGTACATAGGTGGATCGGTGCTCATTTGTTTCACCCTATAAAATAATATGCAGAACAAGAGCATTTATCTTAAGCTCTCGTTGTTTGCAACAGGCTTTTCTGGCATTGTAGCAGAATACCTTTTGGCTACGCTGGCCAGTTATTTTCTGGGCAATTCTATAATTCAATGGACCATGGTGCTTTCTACCATGCTATTTGCTATGGGGGTTGGAAGTAGAATTAGCAAGCTCATTACCAAGAATTTATTAGCTAATTTTATATATGCCGAATTGGCCCTTTCACTTTTAGTTGGGTTAAGCGGTTTAATAATTTTCAGCTCATCGTCGGTGAATTTCGACCGCATGGCCGTTTATGTGGTAAGCTTTTTAATTGGCCTTTTAATTGGGGTTGAAATCCCCTTGGTTACCCGCATAAACGAAATGCATCAATCGCTAAGAGTAAACATTTCATCTGTTCTTGAAAATGACTATTATGGCTCACTTTTGGGCGGGGTATTTTTTGCGGTTGTGGCAATTCCTATAATAGGTATAACCTATACGCCTTATGTGCTGGCCGCAGTTAATTTTAGTGTGGCTTTGCTGCTTTTCTTTAAGCTTAGAAAAACCATAAATAACTCAATTAGAATTATGGTTTTACAAATGCTAGTTGGACTAATACTGGTGTTTGGTTGCATATATGCCAAACCTATTGAGCTTTATAGCGAGCAAGCCAATTATATAGACAAGGTGGTTTATCAGGAGCAAACCAATTATCAGCGAATTGTAATCACCAAAATGAAAAACGATTATTGGCTTTACATCAACAACAACCAGCAATTAAGCACCGTTGATGAGTATTTATATCATGAACCAATGGTGCATGCGGCTGTAGTGGCTCAAGGTAAACCACAAAACGTGCTGGTTTTAGGTGGTGGAGATGGTTGTGCCGTTAGAGAGCTGCTTAAGTATGACTTTATTAAAGCCATTGATTTGGTTGATCTAGACCCCTCAATGACCAAACTTGGGCAAGAACATGAAGTATTTGTGGCGCTAAACAAAAATGCCCTCAATAACAGTAAAGTTTCAATTCAGAACGAAGACGCGCACCAGTTTTTGGCAGAAACAAATAAAATTTACGATCTGATTATAATTGATCTTCCCGACCCAAAATCTGTAGAATTGGCGCATTTGTATAGCAAGGAAATGTATAGATTGTGTTGGCTACACCTTACAGCAAATGGCGTTGTAATAACCCAAGCTGGCAGCCCCTATTTTGCAACAAAAGCATTTTACTGCGTGCTAAAAACCATGAAAAGTGCGGGCTTTGGATCAATTCCATTGCATAACCAAATAGTAACTATGGGCGAATGGGGTTGGATTCTGGGCCATAAAAGCCTAAACCAAGATCAAGTGTTAAACCGCATTCAAAATTCAAGCCCTGGTGTTGATGTTAAATGGCTGAACAAGAGTGCATTTAAGCAGATAACCGAATTTGGAAAACCATTGGCAGACACAACCAACTTGCCCATAAACACCTTTAAAAAACCCATTTTGTACCAGCTCTATTTAAACGGAACTTGGGAGCTTTACTAGATTCAAATTCATTTTTAACCAATTTCACTTACTAAATAAAAGTTGTGCTCTGCTATGTTGAGTCTTTAAATATTGAATCATAGTGTGGAAATACATCAAATTTGAAAAATCATCTAGATAGACACACCACTTTGAATTACTTACATTTACTAACTATTAAATTCTTAACGCTAATTCAAATTGGTGCTCAAGTACCAAAAAATCAAAATGAAATTCTTAGTGCGTTAGAAGGTAAGTCTCGAATTAGTACAGATTCAGTAGATTTATCTAATCACTATACACTAGTTTTTGAACTAATGCAAAAGGGTCAAATAAGAGAAGCCCTAGAGCACGCCAATGTAATGAACCTAAAAATGCTTGGAAAATATCCCTATTGGGATCATGGCTACATTACATTAAGAGCCAATTTAGAAACCATGTTGGGAAATTACCAGGATGCCATTAATATTTTAAATCAAGGAATTAAATCTGCATTAGACGAAAATGACTTCAAAATTGCTGGTGTTATATATGGGAACATTAGCACTTTATACAATTATCTTAAAGATTGGGAAAATTGTGAAAAATATGCTTTAGAAAGTATTAGTACCCTAAATAAATATAACGATAGTCTAAAACACCTTTCAACGCCATTAATAAATTTAGGGAATGTTTATTCTGAACTAGGAAATAACAGAAATGCGATTAGATATTATAAGCGAGCCTTGGTACTAGACTCACTTAATTCTGATCAAGTAGGGCAATCAATTACTAATTGTAATATTGGACTAGTCTTTCAAGAAGAAGGTAATTACAAAAAAGCTTTAAAATACATTTATAAAGCATACTTAATTGACTCAGCCTACAATCACGGCCAAGAACTACCAGGAACTCACACCTATCTGGGCCAAGCTTATTTAAACTTAGGAAATACCGAAAAGGCTAAATACCATATTTTAAGTGGGCGAAAACTAAGTGCTAAAGCTGGGCTAACAACCTACAGAGAAGACAATTACAAAGCTTTAATTGATCTTTATGTTACCATTTCAAAACCCGAAAAAACTAAACAGTATTTAACGGAATATGAAAACTATTTAGATAGCATTCACAATACAGAAAGAGCAGATGCAATAGCAAGGGCACAATTATTATTTGAAAAAACACACGAAGAAAATATACAAAAAATGAAACTTGAACAAGCAAATTTTCGAGTTTCAAGACGAAACAACATCATTATTTTTTTGACTTCAATTAGTTTTATTGCAATTATTATTTCGTTTTACATTGTTCGTAGTAAAAATCTAATTCGCTTACTACACAAAAGGCTTAAAGAACAGCATACAAAGCTTGAAAAACAGCATAATGAACTCAAGACAATTTCCGCTGATAACAATAACCTTAATAGCATAATAATACACGATGTTAAAAGCCCAATTGCCAATATTGAAGGAATTACCAACTTAATGCTTAAAGACATCGAAAACTTTAAAATTGATCAGATTATAATGTTAGAAATGATAACCAATTTAAGTAAAAATGCTATTAAATTAATTGATGATCTTTCTCA
>JAGQWA010000209.1 GCA_020437725.1 Bacteroidota bacterium
TATTTCTACCGAAAGCCTTATGCTTCCTCAATTCGAACCGATGACCTTCCCGACACATCGTCGGGACGCTCTAGCCATCTGCCTGTCTCGAATTCATTTCGGGGAGCTAATCCCACATTATTATTTATACCGAAAGCCTTATGCTTCCTCAATTCGAACCGATGACCTTCCCGACACATCGTCGGGACGCTCTAGCCAACTGCCTGTCCCGAATTCATTTCGGGGAGCTAATCCCCCAAATTAGCTAATCTGAAAGCCGATTATTTCATTTTCAAATTATCAAATTTTCACATTAACTAAGGCGGCGCAAATATAACCGAGTACCTTAAAAAGCAATGGCTAAATTGAAACTAAAGTCAACTCCCCTCGAAAGGCTTGGTGCTAGTGCTCCAAATAAACTATTTGTTCCAAATCCCATTCTCACTACAGCCAAGTTAAGCCCTACAAATGCACCCATGTTAAAGCCATAACTTCCACCATAACCAATATTAGAACCCACGGTTAAAATATTTGCTAAATTAAATGAGTATGCTCCATTAACAAAAGGAATGGTAGAGTTGCCAGGCACATCGGTAAAGCCTTGTATATAAGTGAAATAGAAATTATGACGGTAGAAAGTCATGTTCTTTTTAGACATTTGACCAAGGCCAAAACTTCCATTTAAAACCAAACGGGTAGCTATAGGCATTCTAAAGTCATCGTCAGTTTCAATTAGTTCAAAATCTCCAATAACTGTGTCAATACCCAACGATAGTGCTGATTCTAAACTATCAAAATCTATGTTTAGACCGCGCCACGTATAACTTTCGTTGGCCCGGTAGTTTCTTATATAATCGTTGTTGGCATATCTAATTCCGCCAATGTCGGCCATGGATATTGATACATCGAACTTATTTAACACCTTACCACTTAACCCTGCATCTATTCCAATACCACGACCAATGCCTTCCATAATAAGGCTAGGGGTAATTTCTTGAGGTGGAAAAGCGGTATTTACCATATAATCGGCTTCAAAAACAAGTTCTTTGCCTTCTTCTTGTGTGTAAAGAAGAATATCAGACTTTGCAGTTTGAATAGCGGCAATGCCTACTAATTGTTTAATTCTAAAGCCAGCTCTTAGTTCAACCAAATCGGCTAGACTAATAACCGGAAAAGCTGCTCCAAAACCAATTTCTTGATATACCTGCGAGTTAATTCCAAAATTACCCAGATTAATATTTTCTCCGGCATAAGCACCGTTTCCGCTGCGAATAATATCAAAAATTTGACCGCCATACGAAAAATTTGCACCACCTACAACCTTGCTAAACAGGCCAAAGGTTAGAAGCTCATTACCGCCTTTATGAATTTTAAAAGCAAAATTTAATGGGTAGGCATTAATACCTGCATAAATTCTATTTCTTGCTTTAGTGTTTTCAGACACCTTTTGCAGTAGATAACCAACTTGGGTTTCTGGCCCTAGCGTGGTATCAGATGCCGCGTAGTACACATCATATAAATCTTGTGCACTAAATGCCGTATTGCCCGCATAAAATTGCAAAGGAGCAATATCTAAAGAAAATCTTTTTATATCTGTACCCAGTGCTGTTGGAATATCGAATGATGCTGTGGTTTTAAAATAATTATTGTAGAACATTAGGTTGTTATACTGCGCCTTGGCAGGTAAAATTGAAAGAAGCATTGCTCCTAAAATTACAACCGATGTATTTTTTAGCTTATTCACCTTCCCACTCAAATTTTGCTGGTTTCACAATAAGATTTGCTACCAATTGAATATCAACAAACGAATTTCCATTAATTCTAACTACGCCTCCTTCGCCCAACCCAAGGGTATTAATATCATAATTGGTTCTAATTTTTCGGGCCCTGCTTAATTTATCAAGTTCTGTTTCGTTTAGGGTAATTTCTATTTTGGTTTTTTGATTTTCTAAAACTACACCTGTTGTGTTATCTGTTTTAGCTGGTGGCAGGTTAATATCTTGATCTCCAAAATTCATTAAGAAATCGCCGTTTTCGTCTAATATATCCATTTCCCAAAGAATATTCAATGGCATTCCAGACTCTAAAAAGGCAATAAGTTTTCCTTCGGCAGCTTGATTAAAAAGGCTGTCGTTTTCTATATCTAGCTCAAAATCAAATTGTAAGGTATCGGCAAACTGTTGGTCAGAATTCACAAGTATTTCATGAATACGAATCCAATTTAGTAAAAACTCAAAACGAACGCTTGTATTCGTAAAATCAACAATTTTACCGTCAGAACCTTGTGTTCTAAAATCTTCTAGATAGAATTCAATGGTTGATTCTACCAAAGGCGGGTTATTGCCTTCGTTATAAATTAGAAATTCGAATTGATAGTTTTCTCCTGGAAGTACGTCTTTGTCAAGCTCGCGTTTAGAAATGATGCTTCCTACTTCTTTGTTTCTAAAAACCAAAATGGTACCACGGTTTATTGGTATTGGCAATTCGTTGGTAAGGGTTACGGTCATGTTCAAGGTATCGGTATAAATCTTCTGAAAATAGTCAGTTATCCCGAACTCACTAGGCGCAGATTCTGATGATAAACCAGAAACTGGAGGCACGAACATGGGGCCATTCCAAAGCGGATTTAATGTACTAGATGCAATTTTTACAGTGCTTGCCACATCTGAAAGGTTTGCCGCATCTTCTAAAAACATTCTTGTGCGCATAATTGGCGCCAGTATATCGGTTTCCCAATCATTAGCTATTTGGTTAGGATCTATTTCAGGATCTTTAAAACAAGATGTTAACACCAAACCCATTAGGAGCAGAGGTATTAAGGAGCGTTTATAAAATCTCATTGCATGTAATATTGGTGAATAAATAAGCAAGGGCAAAATACCTCTTAAATTTAGAATGGGTTATCTGTATGGCTATTTTTGAAGTGGAATACCATAAAAAATGAAGTTAGCTTTAAAAATAGCCAATGTTAAAAGCCTAGATGATGCTCGTTTGGCGGCCAGTTTAGGTGCTGATTATATTGAATTGGCGGTAGCAAAAAACAGCCAATATGGCGTTACTCCTATGGAAGTTCAATCTGTAATGCAGTGGATTCCAAACAGTGTTGTTTTGGTTCAATTTATTGATTACCCGAATGAAAATCTTCACGAATTGGCCAACCTGCTTGGCCTTAAATGGATTAGTGTAGATGACGAATCTTTTAATTGGCAAGACTTTAAAATTGGTGTTTGTGGCAAGGGATTTTTACCACAAGGAAAAACTGAATTGCGTTTGGCAACATTTAGCTGCGAGCAGTTTGCTTTGCAAACCGATGACGTAAAAACAAAATCTTTTGTTGAACTAGAAACCGGACTTGTTTTAGAATTAACAACAGCTGCCAAAGGCATTTCTTTAAACCTAGAGCCTAGCAAAAACTTTGAAGACTACGAGATGCTGCTTGCCAAGTGGCGATAACATTATCTTACAAATTTCATTGGGTAAGCACTTTTTACCTTACCGCGGGCAATTTTATCAAGCTTTGACTTTAGCATTCTACGTTTTAAAGGCGAAACCAAATCGGTAAAAAGAATGCCTTCTAAATGATCAAATTCATGTTGAAAAACGCGCGCCAACAAGCCATTTAACACCATTTTCTTTTCTTCGAAATGTTCATTGAAATAGCGCACACTTACCCCTTCGGGTCTGTAAATTTCTTCTCTAATATTGGGTATGCTTAGGCAACCTTCTTCAAATGGTTCTTCATTGCCTACAAAATCAATAATCTCAGGATTTATAAAAACTTCCTTTACCCTTTCTGCGCCGTCATCTTCTGTTGGCTTTCCTGTATCAACCACAAAAAGCCTTAAGCTTTCGCCAATTTGGGGTGCTGCCAAACCAACGCCTTGTGCATTATACATGGTTTCGAACATGTTGTCAATTAACTTATCAAGGCCTGCATGGCCTTTTTTTAAGTCTTCTCCCTTTCTTTTTAAAACCGGATCGCCAATGGCTCTTATAGGTAAAATCATATCTGCTGTTGGTGCAAAAATCTTTGCAATATTAGGGTAGCACTCACTTTGTCTGTTAATTCCTTATTACGGCGTTTCTTTTTTGGTACTCCTGCTTGCACCATGGCTTGCATGGCTTCGGCAGATGTAAACGATTCATCAATTCCGTGTAGCTCAATTCCTGGAAGCGCTTGGTTAATGCTGTCCATGGCTTTTTTTATTTCGCTCGCAATTGGGCTCAATGAACCATCCATGCGGTATGGAATTCCAAAAACTATGGCTTCTAAAGGTTCTTTTTGGTGGTAGTTTTTAATAAATGATATGAGCTCTTGAGGTGGAATAGTATTTAAGCCGCTGGCAATAATTTTCATGGGGTCTGTTATTGCTAAGCCGCATCTTTTTGCTCCATAATCAACTGCCATTATTCTAGCCATTTAAAACCCCTTTTTTTCCGCCATTGGCAAAGTTTACCATAAACACTCCAATAAATATTAACAACGCATACACCAACATATGCCATGTAGCCTTGTAGTTAGCTAAACCAATGGCTATAACGGCCGCAAACAAAGGTTGAAGATAAATATAAGCCCCAACTGTGGTAGAATTTACATGCTTTAAAGCCCAGGCATTTAGCAAATAGGCCATAATAGTTGTGCCAACCACTACAAACAATAGACTACTGGCAATTTCTGGAGTAATTGAATGCCATTGCACCTTAACCAAATCTGAAAACCCAAATGGCAATACCATTATTAAACCAATTGAAAAAGTGTATCTAACAACTGTTAGTGGATGATATTTAGCCATTAGCGGTTTAACCAAAACCAAATAAACGGCGTAAAAGCTTGCGTTTACCATTACAAACAAATCGCCTAACCAGTTAACAGATTCAACCTTTTTACCAACGTTAAAGGGGTCAATAATTTGCATTACGGCGCCAATCATTCCAATTGTAATTCCCGCTACCTTTAACCAAGTTACCCGCTCTTTTAGCAACATAGTTGAAAACAAAAGCACCAACAAAGGGTTTATGGTCATTATTACCGATGCGTTTATTGGCGATGTTAGTTTGAGACCGTTAAAGAAAAACAGCATGTTTCCGGCAACACCAAAAATAGCACACAACAAAAGGCGCAGTAAATCGCCTTTATCTGTAATTTTTTCTCTTATTCTGGTTTGTTGAAGCACTGTAATGAATAAAAATGCCCCCAATATTCTAAGCAGAATAAAGCCATTTGCTTCTATAAAATTGGGCATTACCCATTTGGCTATGCTATAGTTAGCCCCATAAATTAAACCTACCGTTATTAGAGCGGCATGCACCTTCCACATGGCACAAAGAACAGCATATTAATCACTTGGTAATTTAAAAATTTGGCAACCTCTTCACATTTATTAATACTTACTATAAGGCCAACTACGTATTCTTGCATCATAAAAGAAAGTTTAGCTAAACTATGCTTTTCATAAAAAAAAATTATGACCAACAAGATGTTTCAGCACACAATGCTTTTTAAAAACAATTCTGTTTTTGTTGCCGTTAACAAAATTTGATAACCTGAGCCAAACTATTTAATCATTTAATAGTTTTACCAACACTATGGGGCAAAAGCATATGGACATTAATTCGGCAAAGGCGCTTTTAGATGCAGTTTATGAACAGTTGCATAGCAAACCAGCGCCAATTATAGAAAATGTTGAATTAGAAGAAAAAACCGATAGCCTAGCTACATGGCTTATTTATTTAAACAAACAGGCCACAAAACTTGGGTTACAATTTAGCCTTAAAACACTAGCGCAAAACGAGTTAACCGAACATGTAATAACCTATACCATACCTACTGTAGCTTTTACCAGCCAAGGCAACCAACTTATTCCACTTTTACTATTTAAAGAGAAGAAAGGCATAAAAGTTAGAGACCCATTATCTGGAGATATGCCGGTTGATCTAAACTTTAGCTACCTACTTCGCTCAAACGATTCGGCCTGTAGTGGATTGCCAAACCTTGAAAAATCTGACAACGTATTGGTGCTCATTCCCATAGGAATAAGCGAAACCACCAATGAAACAGACCTTACTCCTTTTAAAAGATTTATTAAACTTTTAAGAGA
>JAGQWA010000020.1 GCA_020437725.1 Bacteroidota bacterium
CCAATAATCGCCCGAAACTTGCCTTCAAAATCATACTCAGATTTATTATTTCCAACAAAATCCATAACAGTTAAGCACTCTTTACCTTCACTCATTCTTAGTCCTCTTCCTAGCTGTTGAAGAAATATGGTTAAACTCTCGGTCGGTCTTAAAAATAAAACTGTATCAATCTCTGGAATATCAACCCCCTCATTAAAAATATCTACGACGAATAAATAGTTGATCTCTTTTTTTCTTAGCCTTGACTTAATATCATCTCTGTTTTCGGTACGATTACTTGTCAAATAGTCTGCTTTTAATCCTGCTTCATTAAATCTTTTAGACATAAACTCTGCATGTTTTTGAGACACGCAGAAACCTAATGCACGGACTTCATTCATGTCGTCAAGATATTTATCCAATGAGTTTATAATTAATCGCAGACGATTCTCATCGGTCAAGTATAATTCTGTTAACTCGCTAACTTGATATTTTCCGTTTCTCCATGCAACTTTGGTCAAATCTGTATTATCCGATATCCCAAAATACTGAAATGGGCATAACAATCTACGGTTCAGTGCTTCAGGTAATCTAATCTCCGCTGCAATTTTATTGTCAAAATCCGCCAAAATATCTGCCCCATCCATTCTCTCTGGTGTTGCGGTCAGACCTAAAAGTATTTTTGGGTTGAAATGCTTTAGAATTGGACGATAACTGTTTGCCGTAATATGATGAACTTCATCGACAATAATAAAATCATAAAAGTCTTTTGTAATCCTTAAATTATCTAAATGATTATTTATCGTTTGGACTGAAACAAAAATATTATCAAAATTTACTGGACTAGCTCCGTCAAACCACAATTCTCCGAAATTGGCATTTTTCAAAATGTTCTGAAAGGTTGCTTGAGCTTGCATTAAAATTTCCTTTCTATGAGAAACATATAATAATCGCGCCTTTGGAAATGTCTTAATGTAATCTTTAAAATCAAAGGCTGAAATAACCGTCTTTCCAGTACCTGTGGCTGCTACAATGAGATTCCTAAATCTACTATGAACATTCCTTTCTAACCTGAGAGTATCTAAAATCTCCTCCTGAAATGGAAATGGTCTTAAATCGAAAAACGTAATGGATTTTCTTTCTGTCTCCTTATATCGTTCACTTCTTAAAGCCGAATTCAACCTTTCGTAATCCCTTGTAGGGTCATACAATTCGAATGAACTATCCTGCCAATACGTATTAAATGTAGCGTGCGATTTGTCAATGATGTGTTTTACCTCGGAGCTAGTGATCTTTAAATTCCATTCAAGACCATTTGTTAAAGCTGATTTTGAAATGTTTGAAGAACCAATGTACCCAGTATGATGTCCGGAATTTCTTAAAAATAAGTATGCTTTAGCATGAAGTCTTTCGCTCTGAGTGTTATACGAAACCTTGACCTTTGTGTTAGCTAAAGATGAAAGAAATTTTACTGCCTTAATATCTGTTGCTCCTAAGTAAGAAGTTGTTATTATACTAAGCTTTCCACCTCTGTCGGTAAATTCAGTCAACTCACTTTCAAAAATTCGAATTCCCGTCCACTTAATGAACGATACAATAAATTTAATTTCACTAGATGACAGAATTTCTTTTTTTAGTTCGCTCTCTAATGATATACCAGAATTACTTCCAGTAAATAACTCGCTATGTGATAATCGCGTATATGGAGTGATACGATCTACGTAATCATCAATACTGGATTGCGAAAGATTGGTCTTCTTAATCACAGCTGCTAACAAAGAGCCTTTTATGTCAACTAGGTCATCTTTAAAATCTTGATCATTCAACTCATCAATTATCAAACTGATAATCTTATTTACTAACTCAATTTGATCTTTAACTTTATTTTCACCTGTAATTGTGTTTAAAGCGATTTGAATCACATTTTTAAGATAGTTTGATAAAAATTTAGTCGCTTCAGTTTGATCAACTTTTTTTTCTCTAATAAAAAACTCCTGGTGATCTAATGAGTTTAGTTCATCCCTGATTAGCTTATTGATTAGCTGCTCATAAATACCGACTTCCACAGTTCTTGTTATTTCATTTTGACAGCGGAATGTACTAATTAGATAAAGTAATTTAATTTCCAACTCCAATTAAAAATCCGCTTGTTCATAACTAGAACAAGTCTTCATTCCAAATTATTAGCCACTACAAACCTTTGTGTGAAAGGCCAGTAGTATGAAAATTTTGGTAATCTCATTGTTGTTTGGCGCGTTGGCTGGCCAAACTTTCGAAAACAAATCTGACGCGTTAGACCACCTAAACAACAACAATATTTGGGTGGCGGGCATGCCCAATTACACCATTAATGAAAATGGCGAAATTGGCATTACGCTCGATTTAAATGGCAAGGCATTAAACTACCGTTTTGATGTTGCCAAAATTGAGGCCGATGTGAAAACCATTGGCAGTTTTACCACAGTTGCCATTAGTTGCGATAATGGATTTTGCATTCAAGGCACTGAAGGTAGATCAGCAATTGAAACCGACCAAGTTTCGCTTATCATGAAAAGCGCGTTTGTAAAAGACGATGGCAGCGATGAGTACAAAGACCAATACCCTGAAAAAGCGGCCGAGTTGGTAGCGGCTATTGAGTATATTCAGAAGATATATAAGTAGGCTTGGCTTCGGCTCCGCTCAGCCAACGGCGAAGGTTTGTGTAATGAGCACAAAAGAAAATCTAAGCACGGTGACTGAGCACAACCAAAGTCAAACAAGGCACGGTGACTGAGCACAACCAAAGTCAAACAAGGCACGGTGACTGAGCACAACCAAAGTCAAACAAGGCACGGCGACTGAGCGAAGCCGAAGTCATCAAGGCAAGGTGACTGAGCGAAGCCGAAGTCACAATAAATCCAAATGCCTTGTATCGTTAAATTTTAGCACGTTCCAATTTTGGTTAGCGTTCATTTCAAGATGATAAAGACACAAATTGCTGTGTTCAAACTGATCCATTTCTTGCAATGGAATTTTTAAAAGCTGACATAACAAAATACGCATGGCTCGGCCATGCATGCACACCAAAATTTGTTCTTCAGTTTGGGTATTCAATTTTGAAAGAATTGGTTGTTGCCTTCGTGCCACATCAAGGGCACTTTCGCCAAACGGTAAGGAGCGTTCTAATTTGCCTTGTTGCCAGTCGTGAATTAGCCTTTTAAAGTCGGCTCTATCGCTGGCAGTAACAGCTTTGCCTTCGTGTATTCCCCAGCCAATTTCATTTAATCCAGCGTGCTTTTCGGTAGTTATTCTATTGGCAAATGCAGCTACTGATTGGTGTGTGCGCTGCAATTCTGAAACAAATACCATGTCGAAATCGAGATGCGCATAGGCAGAATGAAATGCGGCGGCTTGTTTCATTCCAAATTCATTTAAAGGCGCATCTACGCCAGAGCCTTGCACTATGCCCTTAAGGTTAAAATCGGTTTGCCCGTGGCGAATTAAATAGAGTTGTTTCAAAATGGTTTTGGCTTAATACTCTATACGAGTATGAAATGTAACACAAGATTAATATGGCTTTGAATACAAAAGAAAATTGCCATTTAATCTACCCCCCAAACATGTGGCCTTCCGGCTAAATAAGCAGCTAATCTTTTAAGAACCACATTGCCCCAAGCGTTTTCAAAATACTTACGAGCCGTTCTCCATTCTGGCGAATTGCCATAGCCACTGTTTACCAAAATAACCTGCGTTTTATTGGGCGAAAGCGAAGAAAAATATAAAGCAACATGAGTGCGTTGGCTTCTAATGGTGGGCATTTCAGGTGGTGCATTCCAACTAAAAGCCAAAAGCTTAAATGGCTCAATGGCCATAATGCGCATACCTTCTGAGCCCATTAATCCCAAGGGATTTTCAAGCTCAAAATACATTTCGTATTTGCCATCAATTTGCAGTTCAATATTGCAGTCGGGTGCAAAGAACGAAACTATGCCTTCTCTGGTAGTCCAGGCATTCCAAACGGCTTCAATAGGTGCATCAAGATCAATTCTATAACTAATGGGTTCTATGTTCATGGTAAATGTTTTATTTCAGTTATGGAAAATGAAACGTTAATAGCATCTACGCTGCGTAATTTTATCCCAAATGAAAAATAACATGCTAAAAGTACGTTTTCTATTCGTAGTTCTAATGTTTGTAAATCAAGTATTTGCAAAAGACATTAACGTTGAAACCGAAATTCAATCGGCCAAAATTTTTCTAAAAGGCGCACAAGTTGAGCGAACAGGAAAAGCATCTCTCCAAAAAGGCATTAATACCGTACTGCTCACCAATTTACCCAATGGTATTGATGGAAACAGTATTCAAGTAAAATCAAGTGGTAATACTAAAATTCTAAGCGTTCAATACCGACTTCATATCGACAAAAAGGAAATTCCGAAAGACAGCATTAAACTTCTTCAAGACCAAATTCAAACCTTATATTTTAAATACGAAGATTTAAGCCACTTATCGCAGGTATATAATAGTGAGCAGGCGCTCATTACAAGATCATACCAACTGCATGGCCCCGACGGGCTAGACCCTAGCAGACTAGAAAAAATGGCCGAGTTATACCGCAGCCGCCTTACCGAAATAAAGCAAAAGCTGCTCGATATTCAGCGCGAAATGAGTGCAAACGCTACCGAAAGGTCGCTTATTCAACAGCATATAAATAAGATTTCGCAGCAAAAAGTAAAATCATTTGGCATTGTAGAAGTTGAAATTGAAAGCATCAATAGTGCGCAAACAGACCTTACTTTAAGCTATTTAATTCTAGATGCCGGATGGTATCCGCGCTATGATTTGCGTGCCAATACTGTTAACGAGCCTATGATCCTAGAAATGAAAGCCGATGTTTGGCAACGTTCTGATGAAGATTGGAAAGACATTAAACTCTCATTATCAACAGCTAACCCAACCATGAGTCTAGATGCCCCAGTAATTTACCCATGGGTTTTGAGAGAAGAGAATCCGTTGATTTACTCAAAAGGTGGATATGCACCTAACGACGTGAACAGCTATTATGCCGCTCCACAAGCTCAGCCAGGAGTTTTGGTGGGCAGGGTTTATGATGCAGCAACCAACGAACCACTTATTGGAGCCACCATAACACTTCAAAACCACCCAACCATTGGATGCGTGGCTGATATTAATGGAAATTTTGAACTAAGTATGCCACAAGGTTCTGCACCGGTTATTGAAGTAAAATACGTAGGCTATAATCCTTATGTGAGAAACGTAAGTGGCTTAACACAGCTTCAAATTCCAATGTCAGAAAACGCCGCTACTCTAGATGCGGTAACCATTCAATCTACAGGTGCATCGCAAATAAACCGTGTGCGTGGGTTAACCACCTACTGGCAAATGAATAACAAAAATGTTTTTAAAGACGAAGAAGAAAGCAAGAAAGCAGCCACCAAATTCTTAAGTAGTTTTCAAAGCAAGTACCCTACGCAAAAAGATTTGTATAGCTCACAGTTGTATGAAATTGAGAGAAAATATACCATTAACAGCAAAGGCCAAGCAAAACGAGTTGAGATAAAGAACATTGAGCTTAACTCTGAATTTACCTACTATGCAGCACCTAAAATTAGCGAGCATGTTTATCTAATTGCCACCATTTCTGATTGGGAAAAACACAGCCTGCTAACGGGCAACGTAAACTTGTTTTTTGAAGGAACCTACATTGGCAAATCGCTGCTTGATGTAAAGAGCTTTGGCGATACCATAGAAGTTTCTTTTGGGCCTGATAAAGATGTGATTGTTGAGCGAAAACTGGCTTCAGAATACACCAAAAAACAATTTATTGGAGGAAACAAGAAAGAAACCCGCGTAATTGAAATTGCCGTTAAGAACAAAAAGCAAAAAGACATTTCAGTTATAATTCAAGACCAAATTCCCATTTCGGCCACTAGCAAAATTGAAATTAGCAGCAAGATCGAAAACGAAAAACCCGACCCCATTACAGGCATTGTAACTTGGAAATTTGACCTGAGCGCCAACCAAGACAAAAATTGGCAGTTTGAGTACCAAGTAAAAATGCCAAAAAAGGTGTTTCTACAACTAGATTAGAACAGGGTTAGATTACTTTGCAGCATGTTAAATTTTGAGCATCTGCAATTTCAGAAGCTCGCCGTGCACCATGTGGGAAATAAGAGTCGCGGCGAGTCTGTTTTCGCTTCTAATCAACTGCATCCATTAACTGATGATGAGTTAGAAATAGCGCTTTTCAATTTCTTTCTCACTTCTTTTAAAACCGAAGACCAATACCGTTTTTTTCATGCATCGCATCTCAACATGAACGAGATGTTTGTATATGCCCAGAAGATATTTCAAAACCCTGATGATTTTTTAGGGGTAAGCAAACACATATTACAGCACTTGTTTCAACAGTCTGATCATCCACGCATTAAAGCCGGCGAATTATATGTGGTTTACTTTACCGATTTGGTTTTAGATGATGAATTGGTTGATGCCATTGGCATTTTCAAGTCTGAAAGCAAAAACACTTTTTTGCAAATTCACGAAGGAAGTGGAGCGCTTAGAATAACCCATTATGAAGGTATAAACACCAAAAAGCTCGACAAAGGTTGTCTCATTTTCAATACTTTAGAAGAAGATGGCTATTTGGTAAAAACCATAGATTCTTTGGCAAAAGAAAGCGAAGAAGCCGCCTTTTGGAAGAAAGATTTTCTGGGTATAAAGCCTGTTGAAGACTCGGTTTATAGCACCAAGGCCTACTTGCAAATGACCCGCAATTTTGTAGAAGAAGTGGCCGCCCCAGAATTGGATTTAGGCCGTTCTGAACAGCTTGAAATGATGCAGAAATCTGTAACGTTTTTTGAAGAAAACAGCGATTTTAACATTAAAGAGTTTGCCGAAACCGTTATTAACGAACCGGCTCTAAACGAGCAATTTATTGGCTATAAACAACAGTATGAAAAAGACCAGCAGCTTAAAATGGAAGATTATTTCGACATTTCTCAAGCCACGGTTAAACGCGAAAAACGAAAATTCAAACACCAAATTACGCTCGACAACAGCATTCAAATAAAATTAAACCCAGATCACCAAGAACGCAACAACGCAGTACTTGAACGCGGTTTTGACGAAGAGAAAGGACTTTTCTTCTACAAAATCCATTTTGAGTTTGAGAGCTAAAACTGTTAATGAATATCAATATGGTAAACCCACAGCCAACCATTAGCGCCTACGTGCGTAACTATGTGTGTATGCGGGTTGTATTGCTATTAATTTCTCTCTTTGGCGCTCTTTTAGTTAATGCTCAAAACGAAGAGTTGCTAGTAAAGCTTAAAAAAGGAATTGAAGCCATTAGGCTATATCAATTAGAAAATGCCAACAAGTATTTTGATGAAGTTTATACCCATAAAAACGAACTTAATGCCGAACAACTAGGCGAGTTTTTGTACTACTATTCCAGGGCCAAATACCAATTGTTCATTGAAATGGGCAACGCTAACAAACAACAATTTGCTAGCCTAGACTTGCAACAAAAAGCCTATTCAGCATATAATATTCTTCTTGAACTAAACAGAGTTGAAAACAAACGCTGGCAATCAAAAGCCGAAACGCAAATGCGCGCCATGACCGAAGGCCTTTTCGAAGCTTCTCTCATAACCCTTGATTACTATTTTAATTCAACCGAAAACAACCCTAAAAAATGGCTTTATCGAAGCTCGGCAACTGGCTATATTTCTTTGGCACAAACCATAGACCCTACTAGTTATGTAAGCCACGAGCTAAATGGCCAATTGTTCTTTTTTGAAAAAGACTCGGCCAGTGCCGCCTACCATTTAGACCGCTGCATTGAATTGTATAGCACCATGCGCAAAAACGTAAAAGAAAACGTGCGCATTGCCGATGTGGCAAACAAACGCGCCCGAATGTTATTTAACTCAGGTTTGTATGATACTGCCAGCAGTTTGGTTGACTTTGGCATTTACATTACCGAGTTTGAAATGAAGGCCATAGAAGCTGGTAAAGGCACTCAATACAACAATCAAGAAGTAAACTTTAGTGCTCAATTAGCCACTGAAATTAGAAAGGAATTAAACCTTCTGAAACTTGAAATTGCAGCTAACAATAAAGAAAAAGATTTTCAAGAAGCCATTGGTTTGTTCATGGATTTAGAAGATGATCTGGCAACTGAATCGCGCTATTTCTTGTTCCGTGGGCAATTGGTTGAAGATGCTAAACCATTTGAAGCACTTAAACACTATGCAAAAGCAGTTGAATTAGACGATAGTTTGTTTGATGCCTGCTATTATGCAGGAGCACTATATTTTGCTTTGGCTGATGAATACAGACAAGCCGCCCAAAAAGACGAAAAAAACAGTGCTGATTATATCAAGAATTCATTTTCGCTCTTTAATGCCGGCTACCCAATTATGCAGCAAGCGCATTACTTAGAGCCAACCAACCGATATGTGCTTACCAGCTTATACCATGTAGCCAAAATGCTCAACAAAGCAGATGATGCCGCCCAATATGCTGAATTGCTTACCAACAAGTAACCCACTATGAAAACATTTACCGCCTTTGTTATGCTCCTCATTATCGGAACCGCAGCAAAGGCTCAGTTTAAAAATTACAATAACTACGAGCTTTCAGTCGGCTACAAGTCGCTAAACACTTATAACTCATCATTTAATTATCAATACCTAACTATCGACTCCTTAAACCAGAACCTAATAACTGGCAAACTAAAAGTGGAAGCCATTACTCCGCAAATACTTGCTCAGTTTGGTACTGATTTTTATGTAAAGAAGAATTGGCTAGTTGTTGCCCGTGGTTGGGTTATGCCATTTAATTTATCGACTTGGAGTGCCGCCATTGGCGCTGGTTATAGATTGGATTTGAATTATTTCATGCGTATTCAGCCAGAATTCAGATTGGCTTATTGCCAGGTTTCCTTACCAATGGGCAATATTGCCTACACTGGCCAAAGACTCACTTTCGAAGACGTAAAATTCTATCCTGGCGCACCAGTTGAAGCTTTTTATCGAAACCAAAACATCTCTCTTGAACCTGCCCTGAAAATGATTGCTGACGTATCGCGAAGATGGGAACTTCGGTTTTCTGCTTCATACCATATTGGCATGTTAAATAGAGAAGGGGTTTTATTTAAAAGCGAAGTAATTCCTAATCAATCAGCACGTAAATACGTGCCTTTCAAAGCTGAAACCAGTTCGGTTTATATTGATGATAGCGGCTCAATTGACCGTGTTCTTGTGCGGGTTTCTGGCATAAACATGAAGGCAGGGCTTGGGTTTAAGTTTATGCTTTAGAAAGTAGTTAATTAGTTAAAGAGATAAAGGGCTAATGGGATTCTTGCTATCGCTTGGAAGCTTTTAGATGCCTGACGGATTTTGAAAACTTGAAATTATCTTGCCTCTTAATTCCTAATACGAACCGTTTTGCGAGCAATTATTTTAGCATTTCTAATTTTTACTTCTTGTTCTAACAAAGGCGGATTAGAAGAACAACAGGAAACTTTAGAGCTGCAATACATAGCTTGGGCTTGTGATTGTGCAAATTGGGCAACTAAAGAAGACCTGGAAAAATACGCCGACAATGTTGATAACCAATTAGCTAATAGGTGCATTTTCATTGAACCAGCCAATGAATTATTAACCCTTCCCAACACGCTTGGTTATAGTTCTGATATCATCAAGTTTACAGGTCAATTCTACAAAAACATTGGTTTTCCAAAAAACTATAAGTCATCCCAATATCCTGATAAGGCACGTGTTTTTAGATACACGGAATATGAAGTGGTTAAAAGTAATTATCATAATTACAAAAACCTATAGCACCATGGCGAATAATAAGTCAAAAAGAAAAGGGTTTATTCAATTCGTCTTACAACTTTTAGAAGCCTGACGGCTCTCGTCGCAATGTATGCATTCGTCGCGGCGCGACTTCTTTTGTTTAGTTTCGAAGCTAGTGCTTCGAAACAGGAGCAATAAAAAAGGGAAGACTTGTGCCTTCCCTTCTTCTATTTGCTTTTGTAATTCTAAATGTTAATCTCACCAACCATTTTTGATGGAATTACCCATTCATCATATTGCTCAGATGTGAGAATATTAAGTTCTATGGCAGCTTCTTTAAGCGTTTTGTTTTCAGCATACGCTTTCTTGGCAATTTTGGCTGCGTTATCGTAACCAATCATATTGTTGAGTGCGGTTACCAGCATGAACGAATTGTACAAGTGTTGGCTAATTCTGTCTTTATTTGGTTCAATTCCAACGGCACAATGGTCGTTAAATGAAACACAAGCATCGCCAATTAATCTGGCTGACATTAACGTGTTGTAAATCATCATAGGTTTAAACACGTTCAATTCAAAATGACCGTTCATACCGCCAGCCGTAACTGCCACATCGTTGCCAATTACTTGGGCACAAGCCATGGTTAATCCTTCTGATTGGGTTGGGTTCACCTTTCCAGGCATAATTGATGAACCTGGCTCGTTTGCAGGAATGGTTATTTCGCCAATGCTGCATCTTGGGCCAGAAGAAAGCATTCTAATGTCGTTTCCTATCTTCATTAAACTCACCGCAGCGCGTTTGTAAGCACCCGAAAGCTCAACAATGGCATCATGAGCGGCCAAAGCTTCAAACTTGTTATCTGCGGTTCTAAATGGGAGCCCAGTAAGGCTGGCAATTTCATTTGCCACGTTTACTGCATAGCCTTCAGGAGTATTTAAACCTGTACCAACGGCAGTTCCGCCTAATGCCAATTCTGCAACATGCTCAAGTGCATTTTCTATGGCTTTAATACTGTGGTCTAATTGCGAAACATAGCCGCTAAACTCCTGGCCAAGTGTAAGCGGAGTGGCATCCATAAAATGGGTTCTTCCAATTTTTACAATTTCTTTAAAGGCCACCGCTTTCTGGTAAAGCGTATCGCGCAGCTTTCGCATTCCTGGCAAACAAACTTCAACCGCACTTTTATAGGCCGAAATATGCATGGCAGTAGGGAATGTATCGTTGCTTGATTGCGATTTATTTACGTCATCATTCGGGTGAAGGGCTTTGTTGGCATCAGTTAAACTTCCACCATTAATAACGTGGCCGCGGTTGGCAATTACTTCATTCACGTTCATGTTGCTTTGCGTACCCGAACCTGTTTGGTAAACCACCAACGGAAACTGATCATCAAGCTTGCCGGCCAGAATCTCGTCGCAAACTTTGCCAATTAAATCGGCCTTTTCTTTTGCCAATACGCCAGCTTTTGCGTTTGTGGTTGCTGCCGCTTTCTTTAAAATGGCATAAGCTCTAATTACTTCAATTGGCATTAGTATACCACCAATTTTGAAGTTTTCACTTGAACGTTGGGTTTGCGCCGCCCAATATTTGTCAGCTGGCACTTGTATTTGGCCAATACTGTCTTTCTCTATTCTATATTCCATTAGTCTTTTATTGCTTTTTTCGCTTATACACAGGCACAGTAGAACATGGTTCGCCAAACATTACGCTTTTTGCAAAAGGTTTTAATCTGGCTGTTGCTTCTATGAAAACTGCCGGCGGTGTAGGTCCAAAACCACAGCCTTTCATTATTACTGGCTTGTCTTTGTAAATTGAAAAATCGTGCGCGTAAAAATTCTTAAGATAACCTGCGGTAATTAGCTCGTTTTCTGAACCTGATGAAACTGCCCATGCTATGCCTTCTAATTCTACTGCTATGAGCATGTAGGCCCAATTGGGAATAATGGCATCGCTAGAACATATTACGTTTACCATACCATCTTGGTATTGCTGCCAATAATGCTCTTTTAGATATTGCCTAAAATCTTTTTCTTTAAGCAATAAACCCTGGAATAACCAGGGTTTAATATCGAGTATGTGTTTTGTTGCTTTTGGGTAAAAATCGCCAAGGTCTAGGGTAACTAACCCGCTTTTCTCAACGCGATTTACTATTTCCATTCTACTAAATTAGTAGTATAGGTAACGGTTATCAACTGGTTTTGCCAAATCGGTTAAGCCAGTAAAAACTTGAGATTTTGCCCTAGTTTGAACATTCTCAATAAGGTTTTGCTCCTTGCGGTAACTAACGAAATTATCTGGCAATGCTACATCTGTAAAGCTTTCAACATAAACTACAAAAGCGCCAGCATCGCCTTTAATTACTTTAGAAGTTTCTCCAGAATTTAGAGCGAAAATGGTTCCTAGCACTGTTGGCTCGTTACCTAACTCAGGAACCAAAGGCCTGCTCATGTTTACATCTACAGCAGATTGAACTGTAGCGCCAACAGATGAAGCCATTGCGTTAATATCTGAATTATAGGCGTCTTTGAGCTTATTGTAAAGCTTGTCTATTTTCTTCTGTTTAATTACTTCGTCTCTAATTGTAAGTTTATTGCCATCAATATCAAGTTCTCCTTCAACCTTTATCTCAGTTAAAAGCGCTACCACATAAGCATCGTCTAATTCAAGAATCTCATCGGTAATGGCATCTACTTTCTTTTGGTTAAATGCCCATTGTCTAATTTGTCTGGCGTCGCCAGGCACACCTGGAATAGCCACGGCATCTTTTGTAAAATCTGCGCTATTTAAGTCGATAGAACGATTGGCAATTTCATCCATAAATGCTTGTGCTGAAGTAGCGGCATATTGAAATTCTTTTGCTTTGTTATAAGCCAACTCGCGAGTTGTTTCGCTGGCTACAATTTCTTTTTCTATGGTAACAATAGAATAGGTTTTTGTAACAGGTTTATCGTCTATTCTATAAATATGGGTTCCGGCTTTGTCTTGTATCATAAAAATATCGCCAGAATCTTTTCCTTCAAAGGCGGTGGTTATTTCTTCGCTTAAAGAGCCTTGTTCAAACCAACCCATGTCGCCACCATTAATGGCTTTTTGGCCTTTATTGTTTTTGCGTGCAGCGGTTTCCCATTCTTCTTCGCCTGCTTTAATTTTAGCAAAAAGTTCCTTGCCTTTTTTGAGCGATTCTGTAGAGTCTTCTTTAGTGGTTCTTTTAATTTCAACTAAAATTTCAGACGCTTTTATGAAGGGCTTTTTAGCGGTTTTTGCATCGAGAAGTTTGTGCATTTTTATGGTTGAGTATTCTCTATACGGCCCCACAACACCACCTTTTTCTAATGCCATAATTTCTGCCGATTTAGAACTTGGCAAATCTCCAGGTTTTTTATAAGTTGAATCTAAGGCGGTTTCTGTGTGTAGTCTTGCAAATCTGAAACCATCGGCGGCTTTTACAAACTCAGCTTTTAGGTTGTTCATTTCTTTCATTAAAGCGGCAGTATCGGCGCTGCTTGGCTCAAATGCAAACTTGGCAAACTTTATAGACCTGCCATCTTGTTGCTTGTAAAGCTCTTTATGCGACTCTGCATATGCTTTAATTTCAGCATCTGAAACATCAATGGTTGTATCAATATCATCAGCTGCTTTTAAGGCAATATATTTAATAGATGCCGATTTTTTCTCGGCCAAGTATTTGTATTTGGCTTCGAGCTCGGTAACGTATGATGCTTTTTCAATTAAGTTCAAGAATTTGTTTTCTTGTCGGCTTGTTTCAATGTATTCTTCTATGGTTCTCCATTGATCTCTTGCTTGTGCATCGGCCTTATCAATGTTTTCTACAAAACCCACTAATCGGGCTTTGTCGAACTCTTTAGTTTCAGGATTGGTAAAGCTTTGGGCTATAATTTGATGGGGTTGGTCTTTGCCCTGCATTTGGTACCAAAGCTCGTCTGCACCCACTTTAATGCCCAGCTCATCCATTTCTTTGCCAACCATGCGCTCAACAATTAACCTGCTCCAGGCATTGTTGTTTACTTGCATTCTTTTTTCAGTAGGTAGGCTATTTACATTGTTACTGCCCTGATAATCTCTTGCATAGCGCTGAAAATGTTCATCATACGCTGCTCTTGATATTTCTTCGCCGTCAATTTCGCCTACTACTTCTTCAACTTTGCCTTGAAACAGACTTCCGCCGCTTTGAAAGGCATCGCTCACAACGAATAACAAAATAGAAATTCCGATAAATCCTATTACTAAGCCTGAGCGCTTTCTAATACTATTAATGGTTGCCATACGTAATTGCTAGTTCTCTACTGGTATGTGTGTGTTTGGAATATGTTGGTTTTAGCTGCTATTACCTTAGTTCGTAAACTTTAGTGTCTTTTAGCTTACCATCTACATAAATTTTGAAGGTATAAGGACCTTTGCTTAATTCAACTTCTTCGCCCAATTCTATTGTTACAATGGGTCTTTCTTCTTTGCTTTGCCAGTTAACTTCTGTTTTGGCTGTGTATTCAAACTTGGTATCTGGAACTGTACCTTTTGAGTCGAGTACTTTTCCGCCAAATTCGCAAGCCACATAAACAGATAGTGGGCCTTTTTTAGCCACTTTGTTTTCAGCAAGGTTTACTTCTACATTAAACTTGTTTACTTGAGATGCACGGGTTGACTCTTTGTCTTCTTTTCCTTCTCTCTTTTTATAAGATTGAATGCCTAAAACTTTAACGGCTCTAATCTCGGCCAAAGCTTTTTGCATTTCAAGTTTTTTAATGTCTTCGCCCAATTCTTTTAAAGAATCTAATTGCTCTTGATTAACACTGTTAAGATTGTTAATCTGTTGGGCCATTGCTTCAGATGCCTTCTTAAAAGAATCTCTTTCGGCAATAACTCTATCGTATTCACCTTTTAGGTCAAAAAAGTCTTTTTTATACTTAGCATAGCTTTGAAGGGTTGCACTTTTCTTTTGCTCGGCTGCCAAATCGGCTTCTAAACCAATAAGTTTAGCTTCTAACTCTTCGAGAAGGGCTTTATCTACGCCAGCTTGTTTTTTAAGATCTTCAACCCTCACTTTAAAATCGGCCAACTCTGCTTCAACTTTTGCTTTTTCAGCTTCTAGAAGCTCATAAGCAGCTTGTTTCTCCTCTATGTCTTTTTTATGTTGGAAAAACTGTTGGAACAAAAATCCGTTTAAGCCCAATAAGAGCAATACTGCGATAATGAGTACTATTCGAGCACCTTTGCGAGAGCCTTTTTTCTCTTCGTGTTCGTCTTGATATTCATTGTCATCATATTCTGATGACTCTGATGCTTCATTTTGCTCGTATTCTTCTTCTTCGTTATATTCCTCTATGCTCATAGTTAAGAGTTTACCTAGTGGGCGAAATTATGCAAATTTACTTATACTCTCTCAAGCTTAGAGAAGTAGAAGTCAGACTCAATGTGTGCATTCTCATCGCTATCTGAACCATGCACTGCATTTGCCTCTATAGATTTGGCAAATAATTTTCTTACTGTGCCTTCTGCCGCATCAGCCGGATTAGTAGCTCCAATAAGCTTTCTAAAGTCTGCAACTGCATTTTCTTTTTCTAAAACGGCGGCAATAATTGGGCCCGACGACATGTAGTTACAAAGGTCGTTGTAGAACGGACGTTCTTTGTGAACTGCATAAAATTGACCAGCTTGTTCTGCAGTAATTCTTAGCAATTTCATGGCTTTTATAGAAAAACCAGCTTTGATTATCATGTCTAAAATTGCGCCAGAATGACCATCGGCAAAAGCATCAGGCTTAATCATTGTGAAGGTTTGATTTCCCATCTTGTTAACTAACTTATTGTTGGTTCAGAAATTTGCCGCAAATGTATTCGGTTGCATGCAAAATGGAGAATGGCAATGGCATAAAATTCAAAACCCTAAAATATGTGGAAAATAATTTTAGTTGAGCCTAAAATAAACAGGCATCCTAAAGCTACAGGCCACGGCCTGACCTCGAAAAATGCCTGGTTGCCATTTAGGCATTTTGGTCATAGTTTCTAATACTGCTTTTGAAAAAAGTGGGTGATCTTGGTGCAACACGGTTATTTCTGAAATGTAGCCATCTTTTCCAACCACAAATTCTACCAATACCACTCCTTCTATATGAATGCTAGTTAGTTGATTTGGATAAACCAAATGCTTGCCCAACCATTTATACATGGCATTCATTCCGCCTGGGTATTGGGGCATTTTATCTACAAAATGGGGTTGAAATACTGAATCATTAGCAAAAACTGTATTTAATTCAAGAACTGGTGCTTCTGATTTTTCTTCGGTCACCAATTCTGCATCTATAGATTGTTCTTGGGTTTGGTCAAACTTTATCTCTGCCTTTTCTTCGTTGAATATGGGATTTATAACCGAAGCCACTTTATTAATCATTTTTTGAACAACTTGCTGTTTTGGTTGCATTTTAGGAGCTTCTTTAATGTTGAATACTATAGGTGGAAGGTCTTCATCATAACGATCTTTTTGAGCATGGGCCCCTTTTACATAAATATCCATTTTAAGAAACCCTACAACTATTAATAGAGTGAGCCAAACTCCTGCAAGGCGATAAATTCCTGAATAGCGTTCTTCGTTAAACTTTGGTGATTTTTTTGATTCCATGGCATTTTAAATTTCTCTTTAAAACGCGCTAGAAACCAATAACTTATGGCAGATATATACCCAATTTGCACAGATATGAATTGCTCAAATATTACTTCTCTTATTCGCTTTTCAAATGTCTTTTAACTCTTCCTATAGATAATCCAAATCCTTTCTTAAGGCTTGGCATTTGGGTAAATATGGCAACATCGTTTCGGTTGGCAACAAAACGAAATAGCTTGCGCTTAATTAACAAGGCTTTGCCTTCTTGGTTAACCAAAAAATAGTCTCTCTTGGCCATTTCTTGCTCCACAGGTCCGCAGCCACAACCTTTGGTTTGAAAGTTTCCGTGAAGCAGTTGAATTTCTTTTCCGGCTAAGACTTTTAAGAAAACCCATTGGGTAGGTCTTATTGAATTCTTTTCTAACCGCACAGATCGCCAAGTGGCCTTTTCGGTTTTTATATAGGTAACTGTATCCGGTCCAAATGATTGAAAGGATTTTTGGCCATTGAATTTGGCTTTTACTTCAACCATTTTGTTAAAGCCTTTGTGTTCTATTTGGCCATATAATGTGTCGCCAGTTTTAAAAACCAGATAGGTATTGCTACCATATACGCTGCTGAAAACGCAAAAGAGAACGCTTATAATGACTACATGCTTGATGCTCTCAAAGGTATTTTTTAGCGGAAATTGAAAAAAATGAAAATTTTCTGAACGGAATGTATGTACCTACAGTTAATTTTGCCTGTACATACACACATTAATTGTATTACACCATGAAATTGAACAAATTATTAGCATTAATCGCAGTAGCTGCCATATTTGTAGCTTGTGATAACGGAACCAAAACTGACGCTGCCAACACAGCTGACACTGAAAATGTAGATGGAAATGCCGCACAGACTGATTCAAAACTTTCTGGCACTTTAAACATTAACTCAGAAGCTAGCTATGTGCACTGGACAGCTGCTAAACTTTTATCTGCCGGACACCATGGTAACATTACCGTATCAGAAGGCAGCATTGCTGTTGATAATGGAAATATTACTGGCGGTTCTTTCACTTTCGATTTAAACAGCCTTGTTGTTTTAGACGAAGACATGGAAGATGATAAGAAAGCCTACCTAACTTCTCACTTAATGGGAACCCAAGGCGACGAAACCGCTAACGATTTCTTTAATGTGAATAAATACCCTACAGCTCAGTTTGTGGTTAAAAGCGTGAAAGAAGGCAGCGAGACTTCACACATTGTAGTAGGCGATTTAACCATTAAAGATGTTACCAAACAAGTAGAAGTACCTTTTAACGTAAACATGACTGAGAATGCGTTAACTGCCACAGGCTCTGTTTCTATTGACAGAACTGAGTGGGGCATTGTTTACAACTCAAAAGGATTTTTTGAAAACGTGGCCGATAACTATGCCATTAGAGATGACGTGAAGCTTGAGCTAAACATTGAAGCTTCTTTATAAGACCCCTTTACCCTATTTAAATTTATTTTTAATGAAAAAGCCATGACTTGCGGTCATGGCTTTTTCTGTTTTATTGAATAACCAACTTCTGGGTGGTTATGCCTTGGCTTTGCCTTATTGAAACCAAATAAACTCCTTGCTGTAGGTTAGAAACATCAATTGAAGTTGAACCGCCTGCTGCTGAACTTTGAACGCTAATTAATTCGCTGCCAGCCAAATTGTAAATACTTAGGCTGAAGTTGTCTTCTATACCTTCAACCACTAGGACATCACTTGCTGGGTTTGGATATAAATTAAAATCAGCAACCGCTGCTTCTTCAATTGCGATGGTGGTTTTTTCAATTTGACGAATCTTGTTATTGCCTTGATCAGCCACTAATAGCTTTTCATTAGTCGCATCATACTTCATGGTATAAACATTTTGAAAACGCGCAAATGTGTCCATACCATTCTTGTAACCACATTGCCCTGCATAATTAGCACCTGCCATGGTTATGTATTTGGTAGTGCCCGCATCAAAAATTCTTATGCTACAACCATCGCTCAGCACCCATTGGCTGCCCATTTTCTCAATATCTAGGCAGTTGAACAACCAACCTACATCGCCCCAAGAATCATCTGGCTTAAGATCTATGGTGGTTACTTTTCCACCTGAAATTTTTCTTAATGCTCCACCATCGGCCACATAAACGTCGCTTCCATCAACATATAAACCAGTTGGAGCGGTGAATTTTGCTTTGGTAGTTGCGTCGCCATCATCAGTACCTGATTTACCTTCTTGGCCAGCAATAATGGTTACCTGGCCTACAAGGTCAATTTTCTTAACTACATAATTCATTCTATCGGCAACGTAAATGTTTCCGCTGGCATCTACTTCTACATCGCAAGGGTCGTTAAAACCAGTAATGTCGGTAACCTTGGTGCTAAGAATGGTGGTTAAATTGGCAATGCTTACAAAGCGAATGGCATTGTTGCCGGCATCAGCCACCACCAAAACTTCAGAACCTGCTCTTTGGGTAACTGCAATTCCTTTGGGTTGACTAAATCTAATTCCTACGCCTTGCCCATCTGTATAACCTGCTTGGTTTTGGGCACCAGCAGCTGTTTTAACATTGCCGCCTGTATTGTAGGTAATGGTATGCGAACTATTGTTAGATACCCATAAATAACCACGACTGTCAATAGCCATTCCGTAAGGTCCAGTTCCGCCTGAAAAATCGGTTACTTTATAACCTTGGGCATTAACGCCAATTTGAAGTGCCAGCACAATAGCCAGCGTTGATAGAAGTTTCATTTTCATTAATTACGATTTAAATTTTCTCAAAAATATTGCTTTACTGTCTAGGCAGTTTGTGCAATGGCATTTTCTACTGCTTGCTCAATGTTTGCCAATAGATTTTCTCTGTTGCTGGGCTTAAAAGCAGAGCCCATTATTTGCTTGTACAACTCAAAGTAGCGCTCTCTAATAATTTGCACACGTTTCTCAGGCATTTCGGGCATTTGCTGCCCATCAAGTCCTTGAAAACCTTCAGAAATAAGCCATTCTCTCACAAATTCTTTGCTAAGGTGCTTTTGCGGCAAACCTAAATCTAGGTTGTTTTGGTAATCGTCAGCATAAAAATACCGCGATGAATCTGGGGTATGCACTTCATCGATTAGCACAATTTTATCGCCTACCATTCCAAACTCGTATTTGGTATCAACCAAAATTAAACCACGCTCGGCAGCCATTTCTTTGCCACGTTTGTACAAAGCCCTGGTGTAGGCTTCAAGTTGGTTATATACTTCTTCAGATACAATTCCCCTGGCTAATATTTCGGCTCGGCTTATGTCTTCGTCATGGCCTTCTTCAGCTTTTGTGGCTGGGGTAATTATAGGTTCAGGAAAAGCTTGGTTTTCTTTCATTCCTTCAGGCATTGGTTCTCCACATAAAACCCTTTTACCACTGCGGTATTGGCGCCAAGCATGACCTACGCAATAACCGCGTATTACCATTTCGAGCTTAATGGGCTCTGCCTTTAAACCATAAGCCACAGCAGGGTGTGGAACCGAAACCAACCAGTTGGGCACAATATCTTGAGTGGCTTTTAAAAAATGCGCGGCAATTGAGTTTAATACTTCGCCTTTGTGCGGAATGGCTTCAGGCAAAATATGGTCGAATGCAGAAATTCTATCGGTTGCCACCATTACTATATGCCCATTGTCTAGGTCATATACTTCTCTCACTTTGCCCGTATATTT
>JAGQWA010000210.1 GCA_020437725.1 Bacteroidota bacterium
AAAAGTTCTAAGAGCAATGCCACCACTATTTCATTTAGAATCCTTAAAACCTAGAATTCAAACTCAGCACTACATTTCTACCAGCTGCGGCAATACCTGAGCTGTAAGGTTTGTAACGCTGATCGGTAATATTTTCAACTCCGCCAGAAATGCTCCAGTTCTGGTTCACTTTAACCATCACTTTCATATTAATAGTTGCCCAATTTGGCGAGTATGGATTTCCGTCAGTATCGATGGCATAAATATGCGGTTTGCCTTGTTCTTCAATTGGCAAGTCTTTAAAAGCAATCTGGCCCGTATACGCCGAGTACAGCATAAATTGAACTGGATGATGGGTGTACGAAACACTTGATTGACCATACCACGGACCAGCATGGCGCAATGGAGCCAGCGTTCCATCGTCGAGCTCTTCAACTCCTTTTTGCCAATTAAAGGTAGAAGTAAAACGAAGACTCTTGGCCAATTGCCATTTTAACTGAACTTGGGCTCCATAAACTTGTGCATAGGCGGCATTCTGGATGGCCTGCACTTGGCTTAAAACGCCATCATAAACAATGCTGTCGTTTCCATTTAAGGTGTAGTTTCTTCTTACCAAAGCATTCTGCAAATAGGTATAATAACTCACCAATTGCAAAACTGCTTTTTGAGCAATTACCTGTTTAAGCACCAACTCAACGTTATAGGCATTTTCTGCTGAAATATTGGTGTTGGGAACCACCACGCTTCCTGGCTCCGAATCGAAAATCTTGCCCATGTCATCAACATTTGGGCTTCTAAAACCCGATGAAAGATTAAGCGTAAACTGCGTGTTTTCAGTTGGTTTATAATCTAGGCCAACACTACCGCTAAACGCGCCTTTTGAAAAGGATGTTTCAGTGAATGGTAAGGGATAATACGTAGTGTCAAAAAGAGCATCAATGCCAAACAAATTGTATCTGCCACCTATTTGAAGTAACCACTTGCCCATTGGCTTATTCCACGTAGCATAAGCCGCGTGCGATTGCCAAATGGCATTAGGGTAGCGACTCAAACCTTGCTCAGTACTTACAATGGCATTGTTCCATAAATGCCTGTATCCAACTGATGTTACTTCATTTATCACATTTTCAATTCCATAATAAAGATTAGAATTATTCAATCGTTTGGTGGCATCAATATTCAATGAATAAGCTACCACATTTTCAACCCTTTCACGCAAAACATCGCTTCCGAAGGATCTATCTAATCGGCTTTCTTCAAAATCTTGCCTTGCAACAGAAATACTAAGATGATTGAGCAAAACGGTGTTTTTATGATATGATGCATTCAAATGATTCATGTTCCAAATCTGCGGGCCGTAGTACCAATCGCCATAGCGAGGATTGTTGGCTCTGGTCTCAATTAACCGATCATATCTATCATATTTACTGGTGGCTGAATGATGAAGCGCGTATTTGAGTTTCCAGTGCTTATTCGGTTTAAAAACCACCTTGTGAACCATGCTGGTTTGAGAATAAGCCGTTGGGTTTTGTAACAATGGATTATTATTGGTTGCAACCACATCGAACCCATTAATATGCTGCACAAAAGTTGGGCGCAAATACGCGTCTGGGCCTTTTGAACCCATTCGCAAATGCCCAAATTGATTTTGAGAAACTGAGGAATAAAAGCCCCATTTCTTTAACCCTATTGAAGCATTAAAATGGGCAGTAAACTCATTGTTTGCACTGGCAAACCGAACAAGAGCACCACCTGTAACCAAAGGTTCGTTGTTAAGAGAGAATTTTGGCTCTTTGGTAAAGAATGACATTACACCACCAATAGCATCGCTACCGTACATAACAGAACCTGGCCCAAACAAAACTTCGGTTGACTGAACCGAAAGGGGATCAATTGAGATGACATTTTGCAAGTTTCCGCTTCTAAAAATGGCATTGTTCATTCTAATGCCATCAACCGCAATTAGAACGCGATTGGTTGCAAAACCCCTAATCATTGGGCTTCCGCCACCTTGCTGGCTTTTTTGAATAAAAACACTGCCCGAACTACCCAATAAATCAGCCGCTGTTTGTGGGTTTTGCAGTTCAACATCTTCATTGCTAATAACGGCAATTGTTTGTGTGGCTTCCTTAGCTGAAATGGGCATTCGATTGGCAGAAATAACCATGCCTTTCATAAGCAAACTCTTTGGCTGCATTTGAATGGAATAGCCTTTTTCTACGATTTGGGAAAAACTCAAATTCTGGGTTTCATAACCCAGATAAGAAATGCTTATCGCCTTTCCACCGCGAAACGGCGTTAAGTTGAATTGACCGTTGGCATCTGTTACTATGGCCACTCGTGGGCTGTCGCAAGCCACCAAAACGCCAATTAGCTTATCGGTTTTATCAGCATCGTAAAGCGTTACCGTTTGGGCTTTCAATCCTATAAAACTGAGCCCAAAAAGCAGAATAACAACTGCTCTCAACATGAAATTTGCTAAAGATTATCTTTAAAGTATTGCGCCATTTTCATCATTAAATGAACCCTAGCAGGGCCACCCCAGTGGTGTTTGCCACCCGGGTAAGGAAAATAATCGAACAACACGCCTTTGTTTGCACAAGCTTCTATAAAAGCCAACGTGTGTTGAAGCACAACCACATCATCATTGGTTCCGTGCACAATTAACAATTTACCTTTTAGGTTTTCAACTTCATTTAATAGGCTGGTTTGCTCATAACCTTCAGGGTTTTCTTGCGGAGTGTCCATATAACGCTCGGTGTACATAATCTCATAGAATTTCCAATCGATTACCGGTCCACCACAAACGCCCACTTTAAATACATCGGGTTGGTTTAGCATAAGGCTTGTGGTCATGTAACCACCGTAGCTCCAACCATGAACACCAATGCGCTCACTGTCAATATATTTTTGAGACTTAAGCCACTCAACGCCTTTCATTTGGTCGGCCATTTCAATCTCACCCATTTTGCGGTGTGTGCATTGCTCAAAATCTCTGCCTCTATTGTCAGAGCCACGACTATCAACCGTAAATACCACAAAACCTTGTTGCGCTAAATACTGCAGAAAGAAACTGGCGCCGCCCATCCATCTTTCAGAAACCATTTGGGCGTGTGGGCCGCCATATACGTAAACAATTGCAGGATATTTTTTATTCTTATCAAAGTCGTGCGGTTTAATTACACGGCAATGCAAATCGGTTTTATCATCGGCGGCTTTAATGGTGAAAAAATCCATTTCCACCTTCACGTAATCGGCCATTGGGTCTTTTTGCTCATCTAGCTCAGCCACCGTTTTTCCGTTGGTGTTTTTAACCAGCGTTTTTAGGGGAGTTTGGCGATTTGAATACACATCGATAAAATAATTGCCATTTGGGCTTAACTGAACCGAATGCGTGCCTGTTTCTTTGGTAAGTTGTTCGGGCTTACCATATTTTTCGGTTGAAGCCGACCATAAATGAGATTCAAGTGGACTTTTACCCGTTCCAGTAAAGTAAACGGTTTCACCATCTTGACTAAAACCCAAAATACCTGTTACTTCCCAATCTGCTTTGGTGAGCATTTTTCCCTTATAACCTTCGGCAATTGAATAATGATGCAGGGTGGTAAAACCATCTTTCCAACTAAGCCAAATGTATTCGAAATTGGTTCCCGGAATAAAGTACAGCTGGTGCAATGGCTCAACAAACTGCTCGCTTTTTTCTTCGAAAAGGGTTCTAACCAATTCGCCAGTTTCGGCATCATATTGTTGCCATTTAAGGTGGTCTTGGCCTCTATTTAAAACCGCCACAAAAATGTGTTTCGACTCTGGACCCCAAGTAATATTGGTTAGGTATTGGTCAACATCTCCTGTTTTTAGATAAACTGTTTTTCCGGTTGAAGCATGATAAACTCCGAGCTTAACCACTTCGTTAGCTTGGCCAGCCATTGGGTATTTTATGGGTGTTGATTCAGCCACATTTCCGTTAATGGTGGTCATTGGATAGTTATTCACCGCTGATTCATCATTCCTATAAAACGCCATTTTTTCAGCATTTCTCGACCAAAAAATGCCACCTGAAATGCCAAATTCATTTCTGTGAACACTCTCACCGTAGGTTATTTCATCTTCTTTTTGGTGAATGGCCGAGTTGTTTACATGCAGAATATCATTGTGCTTATAAGAACAGTTCCACTTGCCATTATGCTCATACCACTCAAGGTTGCTGTAGCCTTTCGGCAATTTCATTTTAATGCTACCTTTTTGGGTTGAAAGATTCACGGTATAAATAAACTCATCAGCTGGAAATGAAATGGCTGTGCCTTTTTGGTGCCATTTTACCTGTGGAAAACGCTTTAATGAATCTTGCCAATTCATCCACTCATTTAGCTGGTTAAGCGTAATTGAGCGAACCAATTTTTGAGTTGATGCATCTACCACCACCATGCTGTCGCCTTTTGGCATGTGGCTATACCAATCGGTACCATCAACCCATTGCAAACCTGAAACGCCACGTGTATAGAATTTAAAATTCATGCCAGCCGCATCTTGAATGGTAAAAAGCTTGTTTTGGGCAATTGCCGACAATGAGAAAACGGCAACTAGAGCCGTTAATAAGAACTTATTCATACTTAAAAGAAAATGCTTTTACAGACTGGCGAAAATAAGGCCTAGCCCAATTGATGCCTAGTTAACAAGGAGCAATGATTGAATTACCTGATTAGCGGTTTGAACTTTAACAACATAAGTGCCTTTTGCCAAATTGGTTACGTTTAGTGGCTGGTTGGCTGAGAATGTTTTTACATGCCTTCCGCTAAAGTCAAAAAGCTCAACTTTTTTGTATTGTAAATTGGTGAAGACCTGATGTTGAGCCGGATTGGGATATAACTGAAAATCAATTTTTGGCTGCTCAGTTCCAAAGAAAATGCCGTTTGACATTACCTTAAAAATATCGAGCTTGCCATAACCCCAATAGTTGTTAGGTAAATCTCCATTATAAGCGGTAAAATCATCTTCAACAGTGTTGCTTAAAAACTTTGCCCTAATGGTATCGAGATTGGCATTAGGGTTCTTTTCCATGAACAAAGCAATGGCACCGGCCACACATGGTGTTGACATACTTGTGCCGCTCATGCTAGCGTACTGCCCGTTAAGTACTCTAGGGCTCCAACCACGATAATAGCTCGGAATTGCTGAGAAAATGTGCATTCCAGGCGCCACAATTTCAGGTAAAATTCGCTTGTCGACTGATGGGCCTTTGCTAGAAAAACTGGCTAAAGAACCTGGCGATTCGCGATTCCAGGGCTTAGGTTGTCGGTTGCCGGCTGTGTCTTCATAAACCCATCTATTAACCGAAGCGCCAACCGAAAAAGTAGATTCGTAAAGCGATGGCGCAATTATGGAATAATCACTGCGCGGGCCAACCCAAGTTTCTGTGGAATCTAAACCAACACGAATCGGATCTGGCACACTTCTAACAATGGTGCCATTTACAACCGTAGGCACAGACTGCAGCCATGAGAAGAATTTACCCTTTCCAATAACCGTAACCTTATACACTTCCATTTTCTCGAAAATGGGAGGGTTCTTATTTACATTTATTTCGGCATGGTCATTTATGGTCAAAATCACGAAGTTTTCATCGCTTTCAACTGGGTCGTTATTCAGCTTGGCTGTAAGCGAGCCGGCAATGCTTTCATCTTTGTATTTCAACTCGCTATAAATACTGTCGTTTTTAAGGTTTGATGGCACAACTGATTGAAAACTGCCCAACTCTTCAATGTTTTTAAACACGTTGTTTTCCCAATCGTATTCCGCCAAATAACTGGTTACTTTAAAGCTCAAATTTTCCATGGCTGAGTCTGGAATGGCCATTGCCAACTCAATCGGATTGCCATAATAATAGGTGTATTGCTCACTTACATCAAAACCACCCCAAACTCTGTTAGAAGCGCCATCGTTTCCGGCAGCGGCCACAATTACAGAGCCTTCAGGTTTTAACTTGTTTAGCTGTTTGTAGGCTTCAGCTTTTAAACCTGTTCCATTGTGCAAATCGTATTGTGAACCAAGACTTAGGTTCACCACGCAAGGCCTGTTGAGTTTAATGGCTTTGT
>JAGQWA010000211.1 GCA_020437725.1 Bacteroidota bacterium
TGTTTCCTGTTTTTTTTTTTTTTTTGCTTTTTATATTTCTGAATACTTTTTTACCATGAAATAAAACTGCTTCATTTTCATCATAATATTCAGGGATTTTGTCCATTAGGAAAGAATTTTTATCTGCATACTTATCCCCGTATTCAATTCTTTTTATCGCTTGAATAGCTTGTTCTCTATTATCTTGTAAGGCCTTTTTTCTTATTTCTAAAATCTCATCTTCTGAAAGTTCGGGATGACAATGTTTTATATGATCAATTCTTGTAAAATATGATTCTACATCAGTTCCTTCAGTAATAAATAGTTCCAGTCCCTTCTTTAAATATTTCTTTTTTTCTTCCTGAATGTCCCGAGGGTTCATATAGTCTTTGTCGCGATGAATTAAAATGGGAGGACAGGTTTCTCGGAATTTATCTTTAAGATAATTGTAAAGAACCTCCGCAGACCCAATTTTTGAGCAACCATTATAAGAGACAAGGTCAAACTCGTCTATCACAAAACCGTTAGCCAATAACAAAGTCTCAACAAGTCCCTGTTTTTTGTCTTCTGTTAGAATTATGCACTTTTTATTATTTGAGAATTGCTCTTTTGCTTTTTCTAGCTCATCCTTGTCTTTTCTAATTGAATCAATTTCATCGTTTATGTTCTTCCAATGTTTTGACAGTTCAATTAATGGAAGAAGTTTCATTTCTTTTTCCAATTGTATGCTCTGTTGATGATCTACCAGACGGATATTAGAACTCTCATCTTTTGATTTACTAACGAAGAATGTCGAGACCTTTTCATTGGAATTATTTCCGAGGGTGTAAAAAATTGGAGAGTGGGTCGATAAGAAAATCTGAACACCTTCGTCATATTTCGAAAATTGCTCGTCTTGGAAGTGAATATTATCCAAGTATTCGACAAAATGATCAGCTAATTTTTTTGCTGAATCAAATTCTAGATTATTTTCTGGCTCCTCGAACCCCCATATGGTGTTTGCTATAGGTTCACGCTTTCTTTCTTCTCTTAGCTCTGCTTCTGCCATGTTTTGAAGAATAACGGGAATATGTCTCACTTTTATTCCATCACCTCTTTGGCTCAGCATTATTTTACCGTCTGTTGATCCAAACTCTAGTGTATTGAATAAATCTCTAAAGGTTCCTTTGAATTGCAAAACACTTTCAAGATTTAATCTTTCACTTATTTGATGGCTTATCTGGGAAGTTTTATCACCAATCTGACGATTAAATTCTTGCTCTAATGAATTTGTATCCTTTTGCAAAACATCATATAAATCAAACATCAGTTGGTTAAAATATTCTTGACTTTTAATTGCGGGGACGTACTTGAATCTTATTTTTTTGAGCCATTTATAATATGAGCTCTTGAAATTACTTGTAAATTCACTTCCATCAGTATGGACTATTTCTTCATCGGGCAAAAGAGAGTTTTCCCGCCAAATCTTAGTCCACTTTACATCTCCATTGTTTTTAAAGTATTGTTTCTTTGGTGGAGCAATTACTAGTTCAATTTCTATTCTATTTTCTTCTCTTCTTACTCCATGTCTTTGATTAGAGTAATTTTTCCAAAAATCAAATTCAACTCCAGGATGGCTTTCATTGTTGAAGAAAAGGTTTAGTGCACGTAAATAATTTGATTTCCCAGCATCATTACTACCAACGATAATATTCAAGCCTTTGGTAGGCAGTTCCATAATATTCCCTCTAGTAGTATTCAGTATTGAACGGAAATATTTTATTCGAATACTCTTAATTATTTGCATGTAGTTTTTTAATTATGCCTAACTTGGGGATATGAAACATAAACTTAGCGTTATCCACCCTAAATGGTAGTCTATTCGCTTGGTTTAGGTATTCTATATCCCTTAAGGTTTTACTTGGTTTTCTCAAAGATATGAATACTTGTTTTGGTTTAGTGGCAGTGCCGAATTAAAATTTGGGGTTAGAATGGTTGCTGCTGTTTTGATGGTCTTCTGACTTTCATTCTCTAAATGACTTTACACTGAGCTTTGCGTTTCGAATGAATGAACTCAATCGCTTCTCATCATTGTTGCAAATCCATGAGAAGCGGGCGATTTTTAGTCTCTCGCCCTGTGCATCGAGGCGTTGGAGCAGTGAATGATGGTTGGTTACGACGCAGATCATAGCTACAGGGTTTTAGCTTAAGTCTGTGCTAGATTCCCGCGCGGCGCGCTCTGAGATGGCTAATCACGAAGCTGGGGCTTCGCGATAGGGTGCTGTCGCTGCCCCGAGCTAAAGCTGCGGGGTAAAAACTTAAGGCGATTGAGTCACTTTAAACCTTGAATTTTACCCTTTGAACTGCTTTTTGAATGACATTAGATTTCTCGCTCTGCTCGAAATGACCCTGTTGAAAAGCCAATATAAGCCTTGAGTTTTTCAATTTTCAATTCCCAGACTTTGGACTAGAAACTAGAAACTCACCCAACTCTAAACTTTATTCTACTTGTCAAGCTCTCCAAAAACTTCTTTCAGCGTATCGTTAACGCGTGCATTTACGTCTTGTCTGATGTCTTTTTCTTCGTCGGCTACTTTTATGAAAAGGCCTTTGAGTGCTTTGTGGGTGGTGTATTCGCTAAGGGTGGTGTTTTCAATTTTTTCAAGACCTGAAAAAGGAATGGTGGCAATGGTGTTATAGGCATCAACCAAGGTTTTGTAAGAACTCTCGGCCGAAACATTGCCAACTAAAGTTTTTGATAGCGAGCCTTCAACCTTAGGAAGAAAAGTGCTGAATAATTCAGAATACGTGTTTTTACGTAAATAAGCGGTTGCGGCCGAATCGGCACCGTAAAGAATGTCAACCCCGTCAGTAACGGTCATGTTTTGAACAGCATTTACAAAAATGGGCGCGGCTTCTGTTGCGGCATCTTCGGCTGAGCGGTTTATGAGTTTAATGGTTTCGTCAACAGCTGCCTGACCTAAAAGCGGAATTTTTGAAAGGTTATCGATTATCACTTGCGCTTCTGAAGGAAGTGAGATTTTTACCAACTCATCGCCAAAATAGCCGTCTTCTTTAGAAAGTTGAGTTACCGCAGTATCGGTACCCACCTTTAGCGCTTCTTTTAATCCGTTTACAATTTGCTCTTCAGTTAAACCTTCTGGAAGATTAGAAAGTAAACCATCGCACGATTGAATGATGGTTACGGTGCCGGCCATAAATGCCAAACCAAAAAGGAGTTGTTTCATCTTTACCATGCGGACGAATTTAGAATACCTTTGACGGCGAATTGTAAATACAAATCTAACAAGCAGTATGTCTGAACAACTGGCGCAGTTTTACTTTTTAGTTGAAACCGGTTTACGAGAATTAGAAATAGACCCATCGCAATGCAAAGGCGATTTACCAGGCCAATGGAATTTGGCTTTTGGCGATATTATTATTGGTATTGATGTGTGGTCTATACCAGAACAAAACAACAAAGTGGTGTTTCAGGTGCAAACTGCTTTAGCGCGCATTCCTGAAGAAAACGTTGAGGCATTTTATAAAGAACTGCTTGAGGTAAACTACATCATGTATGGCATTGCTTTTAGTATGGTAGATGGTGTTATTTACCTAAAAACCATGCGCGATGCACATGATATGCACCATAACGATGTGGTTGATGCCATTAGATTATGCGGCTTTTATGCCGAGCATTATGGCAACCAGTTTGTAAAAGATTTTAATGTTCAGTTGTACTAATTGGAGTTTTCAAAAAGTTCTGTTGTTACCAAATGATTTTAGCCTTAGATAGGATTTAAATCATTTTGGCTATCAGAAAAATGTCGTGCATGTTTGTAAGGCTTCTCATTAAAGTTCAATTGATTTCAGTTCCATGAAATATAAACGCATTTATGTAGCTGCCACTGGCCAGCACGTGGGTAAAACCACTTCAACACTTGGTTTGGTTTATTCATTTAGAAAAGCGGGTTACAACGTGGGTTACTCCAAACCCGTTGGACAGGAGTTTGTTGAGCTTGGAGATTTAAAAGCTGATAAAGACGCGTTATTGTTCTCCAAATTCATGGATTTTCAACTAAGTGCCGAAACCCATAGTCCCGTAATTCTGGGCCAAGGTGCTACAAAAGAGTATTTAGATCATCCTTCTCCAGAACATTATCGTGCGCGCATTTTTGAGTCGTGCAGAGTGCTTGAAGAAGAACACCAAATGGTGGTTTTTGAAGGAACAGGGCATCCAGGAGTGGGTTCAGTAGTAGATTTATCTAATGCTGACGTGGCGCATATGTTAGACGCTGCCGTAATAATGGTTGTTAAGGGTGGAATTGGAAATACCATTGACCGTTTAAACATGTCGCTGGCTTTGTTTAGAGAGCGAAATGTGCCAGTGGTTGGGGTAATTGTAAACAAGGTTAGGCCCGATAAAATGGATATGATTGACCATTATCTGCGTCCTAAATTTACCGAAATGGGTTTGCCTTTGCTTGGGTTGGTTCCTTTTGATCAATCCCTTAGTAACCCTATGATGTATTCAGTTTGTAACGCTATTGCTGGCCAAGTACTTAAAAACGAAGATTATCTCGATAATCAAATTGAAGACATTATTGCAGGCTCGCTGGTTGATAGAAATGAACTAAAGCAATTTAGCAACCTATTGTTGGTTGTGAGTAGCAATAGGCTAGAAGAAGCCATTCGAAAAATCACCGTTATTACCAATAGGGCAGGGCATTTACATAGTCCACTATCTGGAATTATCATTACCAACGATACTAAGTATCCGGCGTGGATTAATGATTACGTGGAAAAGAACAAGATTCCGCTCATTTATACCAATTTAGACACGTTTGGTTCGGTTGTAAAAATCAGCCGCATTGAAGTGAAAATTAACACCAGAACCCCACACAAAGTAGAACGTGCCTGCCAGTTAATAGACGAGTATGTTGACATAAGCGAGTTTATTTAAATAGCGAAGGGTTGAATGAGAGAAGTTAACAGGTATTGGGTGGCGATGCCGAATTGAAATTCGGGGCAACAATAAGTTGTTCTTGTTGAGCCAAAGTGTAGAGTCAGTGCTTCATTCACGCGCAGCGCGCTCAGAGATATTAAATCACGAAGCTGGTGCTTCGCGATAGCGTTTTGGCTGCCCCGAGCTAAAGCTACGGCGTAAGAACTTTAGGCATCTTCAAAACAAGAAACTGCAAACCAGAAACTACGTTTCCTTTAAACTTTAAATTTTACCCTTTAAACTACTTTTTCAATGTCATTAGATTTCTCGCGCTGCTCGAAATGACCTTGGAGCAAGACTTTGGACTTTGGACTAGTAATTAGTGAATAGCGATTAGAAACTAGAAACTAGAAACTAGAAACTAGAAACTAGAAACTAGAAACTCTGAACTGCGTTTCCTTTAAACTTTAAATTTTACCCTTTAAACTACATTTTCAAATTATAGCCAAGCTTGATATGGCCAAAATCTATTTCATAACATTAAGTATCAATAGTTAACACATCAAACGTCAAATAATAATTGATAAATCGAATTTCAAAGAACTTGGTTTAAAACAAATAAGTTAGATTGAAATACCAGCCACGCATTATAACCGAAACGTTTTCAAGCGATTTTGTATTTGTGGCATCAACATAATCTTGATTGGCCAAATTGGTGAGTTGACTGAAATAGGTTGCACCTACCATAAAGTTGCCGAAATAAGATTCCTTTTCAAAGCCAACTCCTAGTCTATAGCCAAAGTTCATTCTATTTACCTGTTCTTTTAGAACAACGGTATCTATGCTATTGTAAGAGTATCCTTTACGCATGTACTCTGGCGAAAGTAGAGTTAAGGCAAACAATCTATTTCCATCGCCAAACAATTCGCCCGTTCTAAATTTTATACCAAAAGGAATTTCAATAAACTTGGTAATCTGTTTAAAAGTAGGGTGTTCAACACTTCTTCTGCTGAAGGTAAGAATTGATTGAAAAGCAATATTCTCGCTAAGGCCAAGCGAAATGGGAATTCCCCAATTATAGCCTAAACCGTAGTATTTGTCATGGTGGCTGTTTTCAGCCCTAAGGTATTTCAAGCTTATGTAGCCCCCGGTTA
>JAGQWA010000212.1 GCA_020437725.1 Bacteroidota bacterium
CAATTCTTGGGTTTTCGCAATTTGGAAATGATTGGTTCGATATTGGAAAAAGTTACTATAAAGTGGCTGTTGCTAAAGATGGCATTTACCGAGTACCAAAATCTAGCTTAGCTGCGGCAGGAATGCCTACTCAATCAATTTCTAATGTTGAATACCGCGTTTATGCAAGAGGCAAAGAGATTTATGCCAAAGTAGAGCAAGACTATATTTCATTTTACGGCATAAAAAACGATGGAGAATTAGACCAAGCACTTTTCGAAGACCCTAATAATCAATCTAACACTGCTTATTCATTTTATTCTGACACAACTTATTATTACATTACCTATACGCCTGGTCAAAATGGATTAAGGTATATTAAAAATAATGAAACGAACACAGGAGGCAAAACCGAAATTACCTATCATTTAGCAAAAAAAACGCAAGCATTTAGCGACTTTTTTATACCTGGAGAAAGACCCAACGGCGCACTTTACCACCCACATTTTTCAGGTGGCGAAGGTTATATGAGCAACAGAATAACAAGAGCCAAAAATGTGTTTATGGCAAAAACATTTGACATAAGCGATTATATAGAAATTGCTACCGTAAACCCAACAGTTGAAACTACTTTAATTGGTGCAAATAGCCCGAACAACACTGATCAATTACCAGACGGAACGGCTTATGATTGCCGACCATTTATAAGTTATACCAGTTCTGGCAGCGAAACCATATTGGTTTCTGACTACAAACTTGCATATTCTTATAAAAGATATATTTTAGACTTACCTACCGATGCTTTTACGTCAAAATCTTTAACTTTTAAAGCAAACGTTCATCCAGACTCAGAAAACGGAGTTGCAATAGCTGGGCAAATTCGTTGTTCGCATTTCACCTTAAGCTATGCCGCAAAATTTGACATGTTAAGTAATAAAAGTTACGAATTCAAATTTCCAAACGCGATTTCGACCGAGCGATTTATTAAAATAGTTAATGTGCCAGATGGAGAATACCAAGTATTTGATATGGCAAATGGAATAGAATTGTCGACAACAATGTCTAATGGAGAGTTAACTGTGGTAATTCCAAAATCTGCCGTTCAGCACCATTTGTACATTTCTGAACTTAAAGAAATTACTAATCTTACACCCAAAAAATACGTATTTAAAGACTTAGAATTAACAGAAGGTATTGAGTATATAGTTTTATCAAGCTACGCATTAGAAAATAGCGCTAGTGAGTACTTAAGTTACAGAACAAGTGCTGCCGGGGGAAATTTGAAAGGCAAACTAATTTTTGCCGAAGATTTATATGATCATTATTACTATGGGCTTCATCATCCTATAGCCGTAAAAAGATTTTTTGCCGATTTAGTTACGAATTACACCACACCAACAAATATTTTTATTATAGGTAAAGGTATAGATGTGAGGTACTTGCGGCCCGATGCCAATACTTTATTGTTGGCAGACGATTTGGTACCCACAATTGGATTTCCTGCATCTGACACTTATTACGGCGCTGATTTAACTCCAGGGCAAAGGCTGTGTCCGTTTGGAATTGGAAGACTAGCCGCAAGAACAGACGCTGAAGTAAAAGCCTATTTAAAAAAGGTAAAGGTTTACGAAAAGCTTCCGCCAGAAATATGGAGAAAAAATGTGTTGCATGTTGGTGGTGGGCAAGACGGTGACATTACCCGATTTAACGGTTACTTATCTAGTTTACAAGAGATTGTTGAAGCTCCTAACTATGGAGCAAAAGTGTACTTTTTAGGAAAAACTACTAGAAATGTAATTGAAGACCTAGACCAAAGTATTGTTGATAGAATAGACAATGGCATTACCTTTTTCTCTTATTTCGGTCATGGATCTGGCAATAATCTCGAAATAAATATTGGCAACCCAACTACATATAACAACGCCTTAAAGCCCATGATTATGTATTTCTCTGGCTGCGCAATAGGGCAATGTTGTAATACAGAAGTGTTTTTAGGAGAATCATATTTAACAGCAGAAACTGGCGCAATTAACTGGATTGCACCCATTAACCTATCTTTCGAAAATGAGCTTTACGGCTTTACTAGAGAGTTTTACACCCAAATGAGCGCCAATTCTTATGGCAAAACCTTAGGAGAAATTATGGTTAATACTCATAAAGGTTTTACCCAAATAGGCGTACTACAAAGTGAATCTCAAACTTTCAGTCTTTTTTTACAAGGCGATCCCGCAAATAGACTCTTTAGCCCAGAAAAACCTGACTTTTTAGTGCAAAAAACCGATGTTTATGTAACTCCAGAAGACGTTACCGCTCAGAACGACTTTTTTGAAATAAACACCATAGTAAGAAACAATGGTAAAAATATAGAAGATACTGTTGACCTTAAACTTAGAATTACATACCCCGATAATACAAGGCCACTTGACACTGTAGTTCGAGTGCAGAGAGTAACCCACTCACAGCTAGTTACCATTAAAATTGACAACAGCATAAGAAAGCAATTTGGCTTATTTGGAATTGAGGTTGTTGTTGACCCAGAAAATGAATTTGACGAAGAGTTTGAAAACAACAACTCGGTTAAAACTGAATTTAACTTAATATCTAATGGCGCGGCACCAATTTTTCCCAGCGAATATGGAATTGTTGGAGAGCATGAAGTAACCCTTACTGCCCAAGCGCTTGACCCGTCTGTTGCCCGTAGCACCTACTTTTTTGAAATAGATACCATTCCTACGTTTAAAAGTCCATGGAAAAAAAGAAGCAGAAGCTTAACCTCTGGCCAACTGGCTAAATGGAATGTAAGTTTATTATCTAAAGACACCCAAGCATATTATTGGCGCGTAACCATTGAATTAGATGAAGGCGGTACAGCACCGTGGAAAGTTTCAACTTTTTCATATATAAAATCTAGCGGTAAAGGCTGGGCTCAGGTAAATTATCATCAAAAACAGAGTATTGAAATTGAATCGATGTATTGGGACACCATTTCTAGGAAAACCAATTTTGCACAAGATGCTCCCGAATCATATTTCGTTTGGCAACATGGTAGGGCTTTTGGTGATTGGAAAGACAACCCATATACTTTTGGCAAATTTCCACCCGGAAACGACGCTAAAGGCTTTAGAGAACCTGCATCTGGAGGTGCTTTTGCAGAGCAAATTGCCAACGGCCTATCTGAAAATGGAATTGTAGTATATGCACTTGAGCCAAATAAGCTTGAGAAGTATTTGCCAGCCATTGACGTAAACAGGCAATTAATTACTGAAGAAAATGGCGTTTATCGATTTGACTGGATGACTTCAGAAAACACTGTTGACCAACGCGTAGTTGATAGTTTTTTAAAATATATGGATAATTTGCCGCGTGGATATCATTTTTTCGCCCTTTCTGGATATTACCATCATTTAGAAGGCATGAAAAACGAGCGCATTTATAAGGCTTTAGAAGCCTGTGGTAGTAAAGATATTAGAGGGGTGCAAAACAATGGAGTTTGGTGCATGATTGGCCGTAAAGGCTCACCAATAGGGTCGGCTGAAGAAGACTATACCACTGATCAAACCATCCAGATGCGTATTTCAAGATCGTTAGGCAGGTCTAAAACATCAGGCAAAATGACATCAATACTTGTAGGCCCGGCAAAAAAGTGGAGAAGTGCAGAACTTCTTGTTAAAAATTATGATGCCATTAAAACAAACGATAAGGTTGAATTTACAATTACAGGCTTTGACAATACAGGCCAAGCCGTTAACATGGCTAGAGTTACTAGGCTAAACCCAATTGACCTTAGTTATATTGACGCTAGTATTTACCCATTCTTAGAATTATCTATTAAGGTTGACGACGAAGTTAACTTTACTCCAAATCAACTAGAAAATTGGCTGGTGCTTTATGATCCTTTGCCTGATGGAATGGTTAATGCCGACCTTGCCTATAAGTTTAAAGCAGATACCATTAAACGCGGGCAATTAATAGAAGTTGAGATTGGTTTTCAAAACATTTCTAGTTTAACCTTGCCGGCCATGGAAGCCACCTACACCATTTCTGATGATAAAAGAGAAATTGTCTATTTCTTTCGTGAAGAAGTACCAGCTTTAAATCCTGATGAATCTGTAATTCTTTCAAGAAATATTAACAGCGATGACTTTAAAGGGGCTAATAGATTTGAGCTAAAATTTAACCCAAGCAACACAGTAGCAGAGCGTTACTATTTTAATAATACTTTTCAAAGATCTTTTATAGTAGAAGCCGACAATGAAATACCTCAACTTGATGTAACTTTTGATGGTATTAGAATTCTTAATGGAGACATTATTTCACCCAGCCCAAAAATAAAGATAAGCGGCAAAGACAACGATAAATATTTCTTGCTTGACAATCCCGATTATTTTGATGTTACAATTAAAAAGGAAGGCGAAACATTACCAACTCAATTAGATATTAGCCGCGATGATGTTAATTTTTATCCAGCCTCAGACGGTAATAACCAAGCCTATTTTGAATTTAATCCCGAAAATTTAGAAGATGGGCTTTACACACTTGCCGTGCAGTTAAGTGATGCATCTGGCAACAAGGCGGGTAAAATTGCCTACGAAGTGCATTTTGAAGTAGTAAACAATTCAACCATTACCAATTTCTACCCTTATCCAAATCCGTTTAGTAGCAAAATGAAGTTTGTTTACACAGTTACTGGCACCGAAGTGCCTGATAATTTGCTCGTTCAAATTTTTACCTTATCGGGCAAAGTGGTGAAGGAAATTGAATTAACTGATTTTGGTGCTATAAAAATTGGACACAACATTTCTGAATATTCATGGGATGGAACTGACGAATTTGGCAATGTTTTAGCCAATGGAGTTTATATGTACAAGGTGCACACATCTTACAATGGCCAATTATATGAGCACAGAAGGCTTACTTCTAAAAATGAAGATGTTTCTTTGGAATCTCAATTTATTGATGGATTTGGCAAAATCTACATTATGAGATAGTTATTGAAACAGACCATATTGAAAAACGAGCATTTTCTAAGTGCTGCATTGCATTTAGCAAAAAACTATAAGCACTGCATAATACTAAATACGGGCGCCGTAGATGCGTCAGGTCCAATTGGTGATGATGTTGCTATACTTGCCGCATTTGCAAATAATACTTTACCAAGTTACGACTTCCACTCATTACAAATACCTAAAAATGAATGGATTTTTGGTTATTTATCTTATGATTTGAAGAATGAGTTTGAGCAACTTTCATCAAACAATAAGGCATTTACTCATTTCCCTGTTTATCATTTTTTTAAACCCCAATTATTAATTCGCATATCGCTAAAGGGTGAATTTCAAGTTCTTAATGGAAATTCAAAAGAATTTAAAAATGCCTTGGAACAAAATTCAAATCTTAAAAACGAATTTGAAGAACAGGTTGATTTAGAGTTTCTCTCAGAAACAACAAGGTTACATTACCTATCTACGGTTAGGCAAATAAAGGAGGAAATAAGAAATGGCAATGTTTATGAATTAAATTACTGTCTCAATTTCTCAAACAATCACAAATTAGACCCTTATAAAACGTATCATAACATTTGCCATAACATTCCTACTCCGTTTTCATGTATGGTAAAAACAGGTAAAGACTTCGCGCTAAGTGCCAGCATGGAGCGGTTTATTAAAAAACATAAGTCAACTGTATATAGCCAACCAATAAAAGGTACCACAAAACGGCATGGTAACAACGATAAAATTGAAAAGGAAGCTTTGCAATCCGATGAAAAAGAACGCGCCGAAAATTTGATGATAGTTGACCTCGTTAGAAATGATTTGAATAAACGTGCCATTCCAGGCAGCGTTAATGTTGACGAGCTTTTTGGTGTTTACTCCTACCCTGGGGTTCACCAAATGATTTCAACGGTAAGCGGAAAGTTTGACGAAGACGTTGACTTTAAGCAACTAATTAAAGACTTGTTCCCGATGGGCAGCATGACAGGTGCTCCAAAAATTAGTGCCATGCAACTTATAGAAAAGCATGAAGACTTTAGGCGCAATTTGTATTCTGGTTCAGTAGGTTACATTAAACC
>JAGQWA010000213.1 GCA_020437725.1 Bacteroidota bacterium
TCGGTTGAATGATCATTAACCGCAATTAGCTCCCAATTTTGGTAGGTTTGGTTAATAATTGAATCGAGACATTCGGCAATGTAAAGCTCTTCGTTATGAGCAGCAAGAATGATGGAAATAAGCGGTTTTAACTCGCTATTGCTCATTTACTTTGTTTTTTACCACGTGCAGAATTTGCTCGTAGCCGTCTAATTCGTTTGGAATAAATATCTGCTTATTAGAAGCATAAAGCCTTAAACCGTTTTCAATTTCTTGGAATTTAGTAGCGTCTAACCATGCAATAAACTGGTTGTCTATGCCAGTAAGTTCAAGCCCTTTTTCGGTTAGAATCCATCTTTTATTCAATTCAATTTCTAAGGCTTTTTTATAACCAACGCGCCAACCAAAAAATGCAGCGGCTAAGGTTATCACTATCCAGATGGCATTAATAAGTACTTTGGGGAAATTAACCCAATAGGCTAATAATTCAGTAAAAAGAAGCCCTAAGAAAAAGATGGTAACCAATATAGGAACCATAAACAAGGTTCTGGTTCGTACTCTTTTTTTGGCTTTAGCTGAATCAATACCAAATGTTTTTGAAAACGACATATGGGTGCAAATGTGCTGAAATGAAGGTTCATGAATTAAATCTGAAGCAATGTTTTTGTCGAATACAACCGAATGAGTTTGCACATCGTACTTGAACTTAACACTTAAATTACTAACCATGAAAACTCTCAAGCTTTCCATTATTACCTTACTAGCTATTTCTTTCGGTTCATATTCATTTGGCTCAACAAATCTCTGCTTTAAAGGCCAGATTAAGAACTTGAGTACTGCGTCACTAAGTGTAATTGTAAGTACATCTGCAATTGCACAAGAAGATTCTCTATCACATACTTTAAGTCAAACTGTTCAAGTTGATCAAACAGGTAGCTTTCAAGGTAATTTGAACTCTTCAACTTATACCTTAATTGGAAATATTGTAGTAAAGGCTGTTCTTAAAGATGGCGGTAGTGTTATTGATGAGCAAGAGCTATCAAGTCCGAATCTAGGCGGGTGCTATAACTTTATTATGGGAAAAGGCAGTTATTCTTTCGAATTTGAAGGCTCGGTAAAGGGGTTCAATTGGCCAGGATATTTCGCAAAGGTGGGATATGTTATTTCTGAAGGAAATAACAAGTACAATTACTTTATGCAAGCAGATTCTACAGGTTTTTTCGATACTCTTTTAACAACAAAAATCAGGTGGTTTAACCCAGATGTTATGTTCTACACTACTGATTGTAACAAAAGGGAAGTGGTAAAAAGGGATAGCAATGGCTCTATATTTTCCAAATATTCAGTTGACTTTGATTACTGCCCTAATGGTTATGACTCTTGCGTGGCTCGTTTTGAAGCTGTTCAGGATACGCAAGCTAATGGCTACTATATTCCATACAGCGTAATTATAAAAGACAATTCAAATGTGTCTTTTAACGTAGATTATTTATGGGATTTTGGAGATGGAAATACATCTACAAGTAAAACCCCAACTCATTCATATTCAACTGATGGGCCTTATTATTTGTGTTTGAACATAAAAGATCCAAATGGCTGGTGCTACGATGAGTTTTGCGACTCTATTGGTGTAGATACCTTTGGTAGATTAGATAAAAGAAAAAAGCAGGGCTTCGGTATCCAAATTGTAAATGGCAAACAGACAGTGGGTTCGCAAGAAATTGATTTTATTGAATCAGTTTACCCAAATCCTGTAGAAGACGTGTTGCAAATTCAGTTTAAAAAAGAGCAAAATGCAGATGCCCAAGTTCACTTATTTTCTCTTGACGGTCGTTTGCTTTTGCAATCAAAAATTGAAAATAATGCCGATGAGAATGTGATGAATCTAGATTTATCGAACCTGCATAATGGCGTTTATATATTGAATATTTCAAGCTTGAATGGCAGCATTACCAAAAGGGTACTGAAACAATAATTGGTAGGTTGATTAAAAATATTCACCGCCCAACCTAACCTTTTAAACCTACCTTGCGTGTATAGGGCGAAACATTTTTAATCAACTTCAAAGAATGAAACGACTAAAATTTACTTTTTTACTACTAGCTAGTTTGCTAGTTAGCCAAATGGCGTTTTCACAAACAAGAATTTCAGTTAGTGGAACCGTTGCCAACACCAGCGGAAAGTCAATTGCACTTTTTGTTATGGCCGAAGAAAATCGGGTAATTATTTCTGATTCAGTTTTAACTGACTCTACTGGGAAGTACACCATTACGCTTACTTCTAATAATGTTACCATGCAACGCCCTAGTGTATCGGCCACACTTTTAGATTGTAATAACATGATGCAATCTGCAATGGATAGTAGCGGCACACCATTTACTGGATACAAAATTGATTTAGACTATTGCCGCGGCACAGGAAGCGGAAGTTTTAAAGATGTGACTGTTTTCGGCCTTGTGTCTAATAACAGTGGCAATCAAATTCCATTACAAATTGAAATTAGCGAGCGTGGGGTTAAATGGTCTGATTCGGTAATTACAGATAACCGTGGTTCTTACAACACAACCTTAAAAACCAATATTTCTTGGAGCAGCCCAACTATTACGGTCTCCATGCTTGATTGTAATAATCGTGGTGTGTCAGCATCAACATCAACAACTTCTGGCACAGCAAGATATAATGTAAATCTTGACTACTGTAAAGGCGGAAGCTCTGGCTCTCAAGTATTGGTGTACGGAAAAGTGAGTAACTACACCGGCCGCGGCTTACCACTAACGGTAACTATTTCTGAAGGAACCAATTCAGTTATTGATTCAATAATCACAGATAGCTCAGGTAATTACAGAGCCGTTGTATCGTCAAATTATACTTGGAGCCAACCTAAAGTTGAAGTGAGTTTAATTGATTGCCATGATAAAACGGTTACCGAAAAATCAAATGGTGGATCACCTGCTATGGGATTTAATATTGACCTTGACTATTGCAAACAAACGGGCAAAACCTGCAAGGCCAATTTCGTTGTTCGTCAAGCCATGAATGGCAGAACGCCTGTGCCTTATCAAGTAATTATATACGAAAACTCTCGTGGTAATGGCCCCTTATTTTACTTCTGGGATTTTGGTGATGGGGTAACTTCAATAGACAAAACACCAAAGCATTCTTATAGCAAAAATGGCCCATACTACGTGTGCCTAAGCATAAGAGACAGTGCCGGAACTTGTACCGATACCATTTGCGATTCTATTGGAATTAACTCTAATGGCTGGGTAAGCAAAAAAGAAGGCTTTTCAATTTCAGTGGTAAATGGCGACGCGCCTTCTTCAATTGATGAAAAAGTGATTTACGCTTCAGTGTTCCCAAATCCATCTAATGATAATATGACCGTTCGCTGGAACCAAAGCAACGCTTCTCAAGTATCGGTTTCTATAAGCGATTTGGCAGGAAGAGTGGTTTATGCCAATCAATCAAATTACTCGGCTGGCAATCAGCAATTGCAGTTGGCTACCAATAATTTAGAGAGCGGAACTTATGTTTTAACACTTGAAACGGAAGACGGCTCTTACGTTCAACGCATAATGAAACAATAACCTAATAATTTGAGTATAGGGGTAGAGCCTTTTAAGGTTCTGCCCTTATTTCAATTTTATGCCAGGGCCAGCATCTATACAACAACTTATTAAGCGCTGCATTAAAAACCAGGAGCGTGCTCATTATGAGCTTTATAAACTGTTGTATTCTGATTTAAAATCAATTTGCTGCCGGTACGAGCAAAACCAAGACGATGTAAATGCCTTTATGAATGCGGGCTTTTACCAAATAGTAAAGAACCTAAAAAAATACTCGCCCGAAAAGCCATTTGTGCTTTGGGCCAAGCGAGTTCAGGTAAATGTAATTTTAGATGAACTGCGCAAACGAAAAACCATTAAAAACGAAATGCACTACCACACTTCAGAAACCGATGCAATAGACATTGAAAAGAATGTGGTTAACGAAATTGAAGAAAAAGTTGAACTTGAGTTTATAGAGCAAGCGGTTAACCAATTGCCAGAAGTAACCAAAATGGTTTTTAACCTACATGTGATGGACGGAATGAGTTATAAGGAAATTGAAGATGCATTGAATCTGAGCAACAATGCTGTGAAGTGGCACATGTTTAATGCAAGAAAAAACTTGAAATCTCACCTTATGCAATTGGCTAAAAACCAAACTAAACAAGCAGTGTCATGAGCAAAGGAAATAACATAGATAAGCTTGTTAAAAAGGCATATTCAGCAAAGAGCCATGCTTTTAGCGAAGCTGATTGGCACAATGCTAGCGCTTATATGGCTGCTCAGAAAAAGGCGGCTACCAGAAAGCGTGCGCTATACTTAAGCCTTCTGCTGTTGATTTTGGTTGGAATTCCTGCTACTATTTGGCTCGCAAATTCTACCCAAAACACTCATGATTTAGCAGGTAACAGCCAATCCGAAAAACAGGATACTAAAAGCGATAAAAACCAACCTTCAACCCCTTTAAACAATAAAACAAACCTTAAAGATTTGGCTGGAAAAGGGCAATTTGATGAAGCTTCTCATACGGATAAAGGAAATTCATCACAGACTGATTTTCATGATCAAGGTCAAAGCAATAATTCAGTGGACAAAATGGCTGATGGAAGTTATTCCAAGTCAGACAATGGCAAGAGTGGAAGAATGGCCATTGATTTTTCGGTAAATGGTCAAAATGACGATGATAAAGCATCTGATGAAAACAATAAACGCGGCAACGGACGTTTCGGAATTGATTTAACTCTTGTAGAATCGGGTAAAAATGCAAGTGCTAATCATCGTATAAATGCCATTTTAAACCCTAATTCAGGTGAGGGTGAAGACAATAGAAATGGTGACCTTCCAGTAAAAAAACAAGAAACCGGCATTGGCAACTCATTGGCAACCGAAGAAGGTAAACCGAAGGCCGGTGTAAATTCTCTTCTGCAAGACAGTTCTTCTTTAGGAGGCGAGAAAGATTCAATTTCATTGGTTGATGATGCGAAAGACACAGATAAACTTCCCGTTAATATTCCAAACCGAGATTCTCTTGAGCATGAAAAAAGGCAATACAAAGGCATTTGGCTCTTCCCTTATATAGGGGTAGGAATGGTTACTTCAGAACTAACAGGAATAAATTCACCACTACTCAGCAAGCGAGTAAACGAAGAAGCAAGTCCAATTGCGCCAGATATTGGGTTTGGAATTAAGAAATCGCTGAAAAACAACTTTTATATTAAGTCTGGTTTAGGCACCTATCAACTGGGTGAAAATGCAGAATACAGTCCATTTAGTACTACTATTACTGACCAAGTAGAGCGCACTAAAACCCAAATTGTTCCTAGTGGCAGCCGTGTGCGTTTCACAGATTCAGTTTTGGTTGATGGTTGGAACGGTAGCGGCAATAAGTACTACTATACTGACTATGAAATTGTGATAGAATACGATACCAATTCAATAACTGAAATTGTTGACACAAGTTTTATCAAAACCGCGCAACAAATGGCGCATAATAATCGCTACCAAATGCTCGAGATTCCCATGCTATTGGGTTATGAAATGCCTATTGGAAAGTGGAGCGTGAATGTTGATGCGGGTTTAAGTGTTGGTTTGCTTGTAGGCGTTAAGGGCTATTATCCCGATTTAGATAAAGCTGAATATGCTGCCCTTGATCGCAAGAACTATCGCTTCGCTAATTTGGGTGTTAGTGGTGGGGTAGGTGTGTCTAGAACCATTGCCAATAATTGGGAATTGAGCCTGCATACTTTGTATAGAACTCAGTTGAATCCAATACAAAAAGACAACGCAATAGTTAGCGCTAAGTATCAAACATTGGGTTTAAGAACTGGGCTAACTTATAAGTTTTAATCAAGCTTAATACCGTCCCAAAAACCAAGGGGTTTACCGGTTTTTAACTTGGTAATAAAAGCAATTTGTCCCGTGTGATAAGAGCAATGTT
>JAGQWA010000214.1 GCA_020437725.1 Bacteroidota bacterium
TTAATTAGCGGGTCGTCATATTTAAAATGCGAAACAACGGGAACTGCGTCATCACCCAAGGTTTCTGAATAATCATTGTAGCAGTCAATGCCCCAAATACCGCATGCATCGCATCCGGTACTGGTAAAAAGCAAGGCCATTTGTCTTTGCTTGTCTTCTATAAATACACATGAATTATCGTTGCAATTGGCATCTGCATTAAAGTTCGCTGCCAATTCATCGGTGCATCCGCAAATGTCTTCAATAGGTGGTAACGGTTTTCTATCGCAGCTTGAAATGGCAACTGCAAACGAGAAAAGTAGGATTAAGTGCTTCATAACTAAGATGCATTAACTCCAATTCTGAGTTAATAATTTCAGCATTTAGAAGCTTTTAGAATTTACTGGTTATGGCACGCATCTAATCTATCTAACCAAAGTTGGTTTTCTGTTGAGTCTAATCCATTCTTTGTATCTCTGTATAATACAGTAACTGTGCGAGTAGGTGTGCCTTTATGCAGAATTTTATATTGTCTCCAACTGGCTAAACTATCGGCGCCACTACCAGTATATTTTTTGAGATAAATCTCATTGTAAGCCACATAAAAGGTATCGAAAGTTGAGTCTCTTGTGGTGAGAAGTTCATAAAGAGATTGCATGGTTCTAGAGGTATCTGGCCCTTTGTAGTGGTAGGTAAATACCAAGTCTTCGCCATTAATGCCTTCATAATTACACGATTCAAGACCAAACTCATCGAGCAGAATTACATGTTTATGATACTTATAAGCAGCTTCTACACCAGGGGTTTCTCTGTTACACGAAAAGATGATGGTTACTAAAGCCAATAGACTAATTAAAAATACTCTCACGCAGCAAAAAATAATTCGAGCGAAAGTAATTCATTGCTCACAAAACCAAATGCTACCAAACTAATTGGTGTAGATACCGAGTTTGGGATTGGCGAAGTTCTTCATTGTTTATGCTTTTAACAGGAACAATGCCTTGAATAGCATTGGTTAAAAACATTTCTGAAACAGAATGGGGCAGATCGGTTTCAACTTCATAAACCTTAATGCCTTGCTTTTTACAAACTTCTAAAACGTGTTTTCTCATTACACCATTTACACAACCCGTTTTTAATGACGGAGTGAACAATTCTTCATTTTCGAACCAGAAAATATTTGAAGAAATGCACTCAGTAATAGCATGATAATGATTGAATAAAATTAACTCGTCAAAACCAAGTTTTTGCTTTTCTATTCCAGCCAATACATAGAGTTGCGAATTGAGCGATTTGAAACTCCCAAAGGGCTGAACGGCTTTTTGATAACTTGAAATGCCAAGAGTAATTCCATCGGTTGGCAAAGCCTTAATGTCTTTTGCAATTGGTTTTATTTCAATTACAAACTCGGCATTTCTTGACGTTGGTGTATAAAGGCCTCCATTTTCTCTAAAAAATGAAATGCGAGCACGTTTAAAACTGCCTTTAGTAACTTCAGTCAAGTTTTCAATTGACTCCAGAACTTTTAGAATATTGATGTTTTGAAATTGTAAAATTTCGGCAGCGTTTTTAATTCTCTCGGCGTGCAAATGCCATAGAGGCATTTTATCGCTATGAATAAAAATTGATTCAAAAAAGCCATCTCCGTATAAAAAAGCACGATTTAGAAACGGAATAGTTAACTCCTTTTCATCAAGAATGTCGCCGTTATAACTAATCAAGTTTGTCGTAATTTCTGTCTAAACCGCCATACATCATTAGCAGGGTTTTAATATTGGGATAGGTGTCTTTTACATAGGGATGCAAATCTGCAGGATGTACCCATCTAACTTCTGTAATTTCTTCTTCTATCTGTGGTTTGGCGTTTTCAGGGTCTCCACATTCAACAAAGTACCAAAATGTGGTTTTTAAAATAAGATCATCGTTTTCAGGATATATATGGTAAGTGGGCTTTATGGTTTGAATAATTTTCAATTTCTCAATTCCACATTCTTCTTGAATTTCTCTAAGCGCGGCTTTTCGCATAAACTCGTTGGGTTCAATTTTTCCTTTGGGTAAATCCCATCTTCCACGACGGTTAATTAGCAGCGCTTCACCCATTTGGTTAATTACCAAACCACCGGCAGCCTTTATTTCAGTAAAATCAGTAAAGAAGGTATTTAGTAATTCTCCAGGCTTCTCAGACTCAACCATTAAATGCCTTAATCCAGCATTGTTTAGTTGGTGCATCCAATTTTTAAACCCGCTGAAACTATGACTTTCTTCTTTTAAAGAAACCACTTCTGGTGGTATAGAACTGCCTATTTCAACAATAGAGAAGATTAAATCGTCGTAGAAAAACTCATACTTTTGGCTCATGGAAAACAGCGTTGCAAACAGCCGGCAAATTGCGCAATATTTACTTGAAATAAAAGCAGTGGTACTTCAACCCGAAAACCCATTTACATGGGCCAGTGGTTGGAAATCGCCCATTTACTGTGATAACCGATTAATACTCAGCTACCCAAAAATTAGAGAAGCAGTTAGAAATGCTTTTGCCCAAATGTCAAAAGAATTAAAGTTTGACAGAATTGCTGGCGTGGCAACAGGTGGTATTGCTCATGCGGCTTTTGTTGCGGAAGCGCTCAACATGCCCATGTGCTATGTAAGAAGCTCTAAAAAAGGACACGGAAGGCAAAACCAGGTTGAAGGTGTAGCCGAAGCAGGTGATAAAATTTTGGTGATAGAAGACCTTGTTTCTACCGGTGGTAGCAGTTTGCAAGCAGTTGATGCTTTACGAGAAAAAGGAGTGGATGTGGTTGGTCTTTATTCTGTATTTACCTACGGATTTCAACAAGCTGCTGATGCCTTTGAAAATGCGAATGTTTATTACAAAGCTTTAACCAACTACAACGACTTGTTGAGTGTGGCCATTGAACAAGGCTATATTAAAGAAGATTTGTTGCCAGAGCTTGAAGCTTGGAGAAACGCTCCGCATGTATGGCGACAATAAGCGTTGTTCTACCATTTAGAAACGCTGAAGCAACCTTAAATGCCGCAATTGAGTCGGTTCAAAACCAATTATTCAAAGATTTTGAGTGCATTTTGGTTGATAATGCTTCAACCGATAATTCAAAAGAAGTTGCCCAAGGTTTTTTAGACGACCAGCGATTTAAGCTTATATCAGAAAAGAAAATAGGTGTTTGGCATGCCATGAATACTGCGCTAGCTTCAGCCAATAGCCGATATTTAGCCAGAATGGATGCTGACGACCTTTGGTTTGAGAACAAGCTCGAAGAACAAATGTCCTTTTTATTAATGCATCAAGAAGTTGATGTATTAGGAACTCAAGTTGAGTTTAAAACTGATTTACCGAATGCTGATGGATTTGCGGAATATGTGAATTGGAGTAATTCGCTTACAACTGCTGGTGAGATTAACAATAGCATTTTCATGGAATCACCAATCGTGAATCCTTCTCTGGTGTTTAGAAAAGAACTAATTGAACAGCATGGTAATTATATTGATAACGGCTGGCCAGAAGATTATGAAATGCTCCTAAGATGGCACTCAAAAGGAGTAAAAATGCAAAAGGTAAATGAGCCTTTAATGACTTGGAAGGACAGTTCACAAAGGCTTTCGCGAAGTCATGAAAATTTTAGCAAGCATGCCTTTAATGCCGTAAAATGCCATTATTTGGCAAAATGGCTCGAAAAGAACAATCCTTATCATCCGGCTATTTGGGTTTGGGGTTCTTCAAGAATTATGCGCCGAAATGCCGAAGAACTATTGAATTATGGTGTTGTGATTGAAGGCTATATTGATCTTAAGCCAGGCGAAATAGAAGGGAAACCAATCACTTCATACATTCAAGTGCCAGCTGATTTTGATCGATTTATAGTTTCGTTTGTTGGTATGAGAGATCAACGACTCAAAGTACGCCAGTTCCTTTTAAATTTAGGAAAAGTAGAAGGGAAGCAGTTTGTTATGGCTTCTTAGGTGGCGACAAAATCCACTCATTATGCCTAAAATGGTTCCATTCCACTTTGGCAAGATTCACTGTGTCAGGAATAATTTCATGAAACGAACCACGGTTTAAACTCATGGTAACTCCCCAATATATTGCAACGCTATCATAACCATCTTTTGCCAGATGGGTCTTCATTTTCTGAACCATGCTATAAACCATATCGGGCTGGGTAATGAGCGCTTTGTATTGGTGTGGCCGAAGATGATTTTTAATTGGATAAATGATGTCTTTATTGGTTTTTAAATCAACTATTTTCAACCTACCATTTCCACGTTTTGAACGCAACATCATTCGCCAACTCATTCTATGGCCTTCTTCGGTATAAAAAACGTCTCCCTTTATAAAATGATGTCTAACCGGTAGAATAATATTAATCAGTAAAAACACCATTATTGTCCAAAAAACGGGTTTATTAACGCTAAAGTCTCTCGGTTTAATGCCAGCTTCCGATTTTTTAAAAATGCGTTTTCGTATATCTTCAGGTCTTAAAAACAATACCAAAGTGGCAATCATCATGTAAGGAAAAACGCCTATCTGAAAAACAATTGAATTAAAGATGTGAAAGAATATACTTGCCGCTACGGCCAGCCACCTAGTCCGCTTCCATATTAGAGCTGGAATTATTAATCCATCGAACAGAATTCCACCATAAATAACACACCATTGCACGGTTTCATTTTGCAAAACTGGGCCAATTATCAAATAATCTGCCTTGTCTTTAAACCAGAAAGGAATGGTTCTGCCTTCAAGCCAATCAGGGTATATTTTGTTAATTGAAGCATAAGTATATACAATAAGTAGTAAAGCTATGATTATAAAGTAGTTCCATCTTGGTGATTGATTAGATTTTTCAACTTTACCTTGTTTTGAATCGATACTAAAAAATCGATTGCAATCAATAAAAAACATCAAACCAGTTAAAACTACCATTAAGTAGTAGTGGTTGTTATAGTGTGATTTTTGACTGAGATATACTGCCCACCACATTACAAAAAAGCCCAAAGTGGCAAGCCGATACTTGTAGCCAAAGGCAATCATTAAGCCCAGCACACCAAGAATGGCATAGTATAAGTACATAATAGGGCCATGAAGCAAATCTGCTAACCATTGAAAATCAATAAACCCAATGGTAAACTCAGTTTTTACAAAGATTTTGGTAACCCATCCAGTAGCCAGTGCCCCAAATGCTTCGGCAGCAAGTATTAGCCCGTAAAGAACTCTAAAAGCAACTAAGCCGGCATTATCTACTGGTGTAAAGAGCCAATTTTGAAAGCGGCTTAACATGCAACAAATTAAGCTGTTATGCCATACATGGCGTCGCGCATTTCTTTAATTTCAGGATTGGTAATGTACTCGTCATAGGTACAAAGTCTATCAATACAACCAGTAGGGGTAAGTTCAATAATTCGATTACACACGGTTTGCATAAACTCGTGGTCATGTGTTGTAAACATTAATGTGCCTTTAAACCTAACAAGGGCATCGTTAAAGGCTGTAATTGACTCAAGGTCAAGATGGTTAGTAGGCTCATCAAGAATTAAGAAATTAGCACTTTGCATCATCATTCTAGAAATCATGCAGCGCACTTTTTCTCCTCCTGAAAGTACTTTGCTTTTCTTTAAAGATTCCTCGCCAGAGAAAAGCATTCTACCCAAAAATCCACGAATAAAAGTTTCGTCTTTTTCAGAACTGTATTGCCTTAACCAATCTATAAGGTTTAGGTCGTTTTTAAAATATTCAGAGTTTTCATTTGGCAAATAGGCCGATGTAATGGTAGAACCGTATTTAAATGAACCAGAATCAGCTTTTTCTTCGTCCATTAAAATCTTGAAGAGATTGGTTACCGCCATTTGATTTCTAGAAATAACACCAATCTTATCTCCACGTTGAAGGTTAATGTCAAGATTCTTAAATAGAATACCTGATTCATTCGACTTTGTGA
>JAGQWA010000215.1 GCA_020437725.1 Bacteroidota bacterium
TCAGCGCAGACTTAAATCTCAGAAAGGCCAAATAGCCATTTGCGAGTTTGAAGGCAAGGAGATTGAATTAAAAGACAATGATGGCAAACCAGTTTTAACGCGCGATGGCAAACCCAAAAAGAAATTTATTGGACCGAGGGTAATTCCTAAATCATCACCGTTGTTTCAGGAGTATAAAATTTGGCAGATTCTCAACAACATTAAGTTCCAGAACAAAGAAAATCTCGAAGTCGTAAAAATTACCGATTGCGATGAAAGCATGGAAATAAGAAATGCCATGTTTGAAACACTTACAATTACTGGTAAACTATCTGCCACCGATGTATTAAAAGCAAGCTTGAATGAACCAAAAAAATGGGAATTAAAAAACTATGAAAACATAGAAGGGAACGAAACTATTGCCGCACTATACAAAGCTTATTCCAAAATGGTTGAGCTTTCTGGACATGAACTGAGTAAAAACAACCTAAAGGAACAAATTCGTGACGTTTTTGCAGCACTTGGAATTGATTCAGGCATTTTAGAGTTTGATTCTAGCCTAACTAACAAACAACTTACTCAACAACCAATCTACAAGCTTTGGCACCTGCTCTATTCATTTGAAGGCGATAAAAGCAAAAGTGGGCACGATAGTTTAATTGAAAAACTTCAAGCTGGGTTCAACATACCAACTGAACTAACAAAGCCTTTGGTCAACCTTGTTTTTAAAGATGACTACGGACAACTGAGCGCGAAGGCTATTTCTAAAATCTTACCTTATTTAAAAGAAGGGAATATTTATTCTGATGCTTGCGCATTGGCGGGTTATAATCATTCGCATTCAGAAACCAAGGAGCAACGCGAAAACCGCAAGCTTGAAGAAACGCTAGCCCTATTACCTAAAAACAGTCTGCGAAACCCAGTTGTAGAAAAGATACTGAACCAAATGGTTAATGTGGTCAATGCCATAATTAAGGAGTATGGAAAGCCAGATGAAGTAAGAATTGAATTGGCAAGAGAACTAAAGAAAAGTGCAAAAGAACGTGCTGATGCAACAAGTGGAATTGCTAAAGCTGAAAAAGAACACAATGAAATAAGAGAGATTTTAAAGGATGTGCCGCCTTTTAATAAAGGGGTGCGAATAACTAAAAACGATATTACAAAATACAAGTTGTTTAAAGAGTTATTCCCCAAAAACAAGACCATTTACACCAATGAACCTGTGCGACTTGAAGAACTTTTTACCAAAAAGTTTGATATAGAGCACATTATTCCAAAGGCGGTTTTGTTTGACGACTCATTTTCAAACAAAACTCTAGCTGCAAGAGACTTCAACAGGTTTAAAAGCGATAAAACAGGCATTGATGCCGTTGCCGAAAAATATGGTGAAGGTTCAGATGAGTTTAATAGATACTTGGAACGGATTGATGAGCTCGTAAAGGATGGAAAAATTAGCCGTACAAAAGCCAAAAAGCTGAAAATGACTGCCGCAGATATACCTGATGGCTTTATTGAACGTGACCTGAGAAACAGCCAATACATTGCCAAAAAGAGCCAAGAAATGCTGCGCAAAGTTTTTAGACAAGTAAACTCTACCACTGGCAGCATTACAGACAAACTACGAGAAGACTGGCAATTGGTGAATGTTCTTAAAGACCTGAATTGGGAGAAATACAAAAAGCTTGGTCTGACAGATTATGAAGTAAATAAGGACGGCGATAAGGTAAGGGTGATAAAAGATTGGACCAAAAGAAACGACCACCGACACCATGCAATGGATGCCATTACGGTTGCGTTTACCAAACCAAGCCATGTGCAATATTTCAATTATTTAAATGCTCGCCGAGATGAGAGTCATAGGAAACACGGAAACATCATTGCCATAACCAATAAGGAAACATACTTAAACGATAAAGGCAAGAGACTGGTTAAACCGCCACTTCCACTCGAAGATTTTAGGGCGCAAGCCAAAGAGCATTTGGAGAAAACGCTGGTTTCATTCAAAACAAAAAACAAAGTGGTTACGCGCAACATTAACCGCACAAAAAAGAAACAAGGTTTTAATAAGCAAGAAACGCTTACACCGAGGGGGCAACTTCACAAAGAAACCGTGTACGGTAAAAAACAATTCTACCAAACCAATGAAGAAAGTGTTGGCAGCAAATTCGATAGAGATTATATAGGTAAAGTTGCCAATAAACGGCATAGGGCAGCGCTTTTAAAAAGACTAGCGGAATTTGACAACAACCCTAAGAAAGCATTTACTGGCGCAAATTCATTAAGTAAAAATCCTATTTGGTTAGATGAGCATCAATCGGCCAAAGTGCCGGAGAAAGTAAAACTGGTTTGGTTGGCAGATCAACACACTATTCGTAAGGAAATAAGTCCTGATTTAAAACTTGAAAAGGTAATTGACCGTGGAGCCAGAAAGGCTTTGCAAGCACGGCTTGATGAATTTGAAGGCAAACCAAAAGAAGCATTTGCCAATCTAGAGGAAAATCCAATTTGGCTTAACAAAGAAAAAGGCATCCAACTAAAAAGAGTAACCATAACGGGGGTTAGCAATGCAGAGCCTTTGCATACCAAAAGAGATCATTTTGGAAATGAAATTCTTGATTCAAACGGAAAGCCAATTCCTAATGATTTCGTGAGTACAGGCAATAACCACCATGTGGCTATTTATAGAGACTCGAAAGGCAAATTGCAAGAACTTGTAGTTTCTTTTTACGATGCTGTGGCACGCGTTAATGCAAACACACCAATTATTTGGCGCGAGCACCCAGAGCATCCTGATTGGGAGTTTATATTCACTATGAAACAAAACGAATATTTTGTTTTTCCCAATGTAGAAACAGGTTTTGAGCCTGAAAAGTTTGATTTGACTGATCAGAGTAATTATCACTTGATAAGTCCGAATTTGTTTAGGGTTATGTCCGTAAGTGATAAAGATTATTGGTTTAGAAATCATCTTGATAGTAACACCGATAAAAAATCTAAGGCGTTTGACTTAGTCTTAAAGCGGCTTAGGAAACCAGATGATATGATTGATGCTATAAAAGTCAGAATCAACCACCTTGGCCAAATCGTAAAAGTTGGAGAATGAAAAGGAATTCATAAAAACCAGTTAGGTTTCAAAAACCTGACTGGTTTAGAACAATGACTACAGTTACCAACTTTTCCAAAGTTTAGAACTTTGGAAAAGTTCACACCCCAAATAAGCTCTCAAAATGAAAAGAAACGAGTTTTTAAATAAGCTTGGGCTTTCAGCCGCTGGCATAATTATACCCAAACAATTTGCCAGCGCTAAACCCATTAAAATATACGACAATTATGTGCGCGGTATTTACCACTACGACTTTAGTAAGGTAAGAACCCAAATGAAAGAAGGCGATGAGTTAAGCTTAATTAGAGAACCCGAAAATGTGTACGACAGCTTTGCCACCGCTGTTTTTTGGCAGCAACATAAAATGGGCTATTTAGCCGCTTATGAAAACATTGTTATTGCCAATATGCTAGACAAAAATGTTGAACTTAAAGCATTTATTAGCCAAGTACAAAATAAGGCCAGCTCGCCAGAAGGTATGGCCATAGAAGTATTTGCCGAATTGGTTGTGGCCAAACAGCCACTACTTGACTTAGCAGAAAAACAACAAAGAGCTGATGATAAGGATGATGTTTATAGGAGTTGATCTAATTTAATTTAAAAACCCAGTCAGGTTTTCAAAACCTGACTGGTTTAGAATCAAGTATACAACTACCAGCTTTTCCATAGTTTAGAACTTTAGAAAAGCTCTATAAACCAATTAGAAAATGGAAAAACTCATACCCAATAGCTACTATCACATTCTAAACAGAGCCAATGGCGATGACGATTTATTTCGAGAAGAAGAAAACTATTATTTTTTCCTTGAGAAGTACAAGAAACACATTCATCCTGTGGTAGAAACCTTGGCCTATGCACTATTGGGTAATCATTTTCATTTGGTGGTTAGGGTAAGAGATGAAGAGATACTGGAATCAACTTTTCCAAAGTTTAGAACTTTGGAAAAGTTTGAAGACCGCAGCCATTTTATTTCGAAGCAATTCGCCAATCTATTCAGTTCTTATACCCAGTCATTTAACAAGAAATACAATCGCACCGGAAGTCTATTTCAAAAAAACTTCAAACGCCATCTGCTACACAACAAACCCTACTTATTAAACGCCATAGCATACGTACACACCAACCCCGTTCACCATGGCTTTTGTTGTAGAATTCAAGATTGGAGTTTCACTTCATATCAAGCCATTTTAAGCACAAAACCCACACTTTTGGCACGCAACCATGTGCTTGAATTATTTAGTGAACGTGAAAATTTCATTCAATTCCATACTGATTTTGAAGAAAAGAATCGATTTAAATTAGAAGAAAAACTGGAGGCCTTATGATTAAGCGTACCCTATATTTCGGCAATCCATGTTATTTAAGCAAGCGCGATTTGCAATTGTTGGTAGAGTTTCCTGAAAAAGAAAAAGAAGCCCGAACTGTACCCATTGAAGACATTGGTATAATATTGCTTGATAACCAGCAAATAACCATTACTCAAGGCCTAATGGTGGCACTATTGGCCAATAATGCGGCAGTATTAAGTTGCGATGCTACGCATTTGCCTTTGGGTATGATGCTGAATTTAAACGGCCACAGTGAGCTTACAGAAAAATGGCGATATCAATTAGATAGTTCGCTTCCATTAAGAAAAAACCTTTGGATGCTTACTGTAAAAGCCAAAATAGCCAATCAGGCAGCCGTGCTAAAACTAAAAGGCATTGATGCTGACAATATGGATCATTGGGTTACACAGGTAAAAAGTGGTGATCCTAGTAATTTAGAAAGCCGCGCGGCCAACTACTATTGGCAAAGACTCTTTAACCCCGATGTAAAATTTGGCGGCCGCCACCGCTTTGGCGATGCACCCAATAATTTGCTTAACTATGGATATTCTATTGTGCGCAGCATGATGGCGAGAGCCCTTGTAAGTAGCGGAATGCTGCCAGCGGTAGGTATTTTTCATAGAAACAAATACAATCCATTTTGCTTGGCTGATGATATTATGGAACCTTACCGCCCCTTTGTTGACCTTGTTGTTTTAGATATAATTGAAAAAAATGACGACATTGATGAACTAAATACAGAATTGAAACGCGCTTTGTTGCAAGTAGCTACAATTGATGTAGTAATAGAAAACAAAGTAGGCCCAATGATGGTACAAATGCAAAGAACTACAGCCAGCCTAATGCAATGCTTTATGGGGCACTCGCGTAAAATTTTGTATCCAACAATACCCCATGAGTTTTGATAGATTTAACCAATACCGAATAATGTGGTTGTTTGTATTTTTTGATTTACCAACCGAAACCAAAACCGATAGAAAAAACGCTACACGGTTTAGAAAAGGGCTGTTGCAAGATGGGTTCGAAATGATGCAATTCTCTGTATATGCACGCCACTGCGCTAGTAGAGAAAATATGGAAGTGCATAAAAAGCGGGTAAAAAGCATTTTACCACCAAAAGGCGAAGTCATTATTTTTCATATCACCGACAAACAATTTGGAATGATTGATTTCTTTAAAGCCCGAAAAGAAAAACCAAAACCCGACATGCCACAGCAATTAGAGATGTTTTAAAATTTTTACTGCACTAACTTTTCCAAAGTTTGAAACTTTGGAAAACTTCACGTCTCACAGATGCAGAATTGGCGTTTACAAAAAACTATTCTGAAGGAACAAACCAACGATAAACGATGCATTTTTTTCTTCGCCAAAAACCCTTGTAACCCCTTGAAAATAAAAAGGATACCCGCCCCTGTGCTGTGACGAATATCCTTAATTCTAAATCTGAAAGCAAATCACAACTTCTTAAGGTCAACACCATTCAAAGTCTGAGCTGTGACGAATATCCTTAATTCTA
>JAGQWA010000216.1 GCA_020437725.1 Bacteroidota bacterium
CTATCAGAAGCGCAATTAAACCGCCTGCAATTCGGCAAAGCAAATGAAGCGAACAATGAAAAGCAATCACCATTTGCCCAACAATGGCTCCTTAAAAATGGCCATCAACCAGATAAAATAGATTGGCTGCCAACATTAAAGGGAGACCACAACCATTTCATTAAGCTCCAAGATTTATTGGTTGAATTAGAGAGCATTAAAGCCCAACCTTATGCTTCTTGGTACTTGGCTCAAATCGTACTCAAAAACCGCGGTTTTGATGTTGAGTATGCTGGGCAGGATGAGTTTTATAGAGAAAATATTAAATGAGTCGGTGTAAGTCGTCCGACATCTCCAAGATGTCGGACGACTTAGAATTAGCCAATAAAATTGCCATATTGGAGCTCGGCTGAGCCGAGTTCCTTCTCCACTCTGTGCATTGAAAAGCGCATCATTCATGCTAGAATTTAATTATTGAGTAGCCTTAAAAACAGAGCGTATTTTGGACTCGGCGCAGCCAAGCCCCGATCGGAATACAAAAAACGCTTGGCTCCAGCCAAGTGTTAAATATGATTGGTTACTGCAAGATAAGCACATTGCAAGCTTGGCTGGAGCCAGGCTTGGTTTATGCAATATAGGGAGATATAGTTTTAGCCAATTATTCTCTCAACCAACACCTTTGCCAACTCAACCTTGCTTTGTAAAGGAAATGGCATTATTTCTTGCTTCTTGTTGATTAAATACACCTTATTGGTATCATGGCCAAAGCCTGCGCCGTCTTCTTCTAATGTGTTGAGTACAATATAATCAGCACCTTTTCTGGCCAATTTGCTTTTGGCATTTTCTATGGCGTTATTGGTTTCTAGACTAAATCCAACCAGGTTTTGATTATCGTTTTTCTGGGCACCTAGAGTAGCCAATATATCTTGGGTTTTGGTTAATCGAATAACCATTTCGTCTTGCCCAGCTTGCTTTTTAATTTTTTGGTCGGCCTTGGTAATAGGAGTGAAGTCTGCCACGGCTGCTGCACAAAAGGCTATGTTGTAGTCTTTGGCATATTGCATGGTTGCTGAGTACATTTCAGCGGCTGTTTCAACTTTTATAACTTCTATTAAAGGATGTATAGTCGAAATAGCTACTGGCCCCGAAACCAACTTAACCTGGTAGCCCTTTTCAGCAAGTGCTTCGGCTATGGCATATCCCATTTTACCGCTCGACCTGTTTCCAATAAACCGAACAGGATCTATGGGTTCATAAGTTGGGCCGGCAGTAACCAATGCTAGCTTCAAGCTATTGCTTTAAAAATTGGGAAATGTGTGTGAAGAGCGTTTCTGGTTCAGGTAATCGGCCATCGCCATCTAAACCGCTTGCTAATTCTCCTTGTTCAGGCTGAATGATGTGGATGCCATCTACTTTCAATTGCTCAATATTGCGTTGAGTGGCTTTGTGGTTCCACATATCGTGGTCCATGGCCGGGGCGGCTACCACTGGGCATTTGGCGCTTAAATAAGTGGCCAACAAGAGATTGTCGCTCATTCCGGTTGCCATTTTAGCCAAAGTGTTGGCGCTAGCAGGGGCAATGAGCATAATGTCAGCCCATAAGCCTAATTCAACATGGTTTACCCATTCACCGTTTTCACCGGAGTAAAACGAAGAATAAACAGGGTTTTTAGATACTGTAGAAAGTGTAGGCTTAGTAACAAATTGCAGGGCACTATCAGTGGTAATAACCTTAACTGAGTGCCCTGCTTGTATAAGTTGTCTAACCAAAAGTGGCATTTTATATGCCGAAATACTTCCGGTTATTCCAATTAGAATATTTCGTGAATGGCTCACAACGGAGCTTAATCTTCAATTGGTTGATCTTCTGGACGTCTCCAATAAATTTTACCGTCCAAATACTCATGTACCGCTCTAATGGTTGGTTTTGGCCTTCTTTCGTAATGAGTAGAGATTTCAATTTGCTCTCTATTCTCAAATACTTCTTCTAAATTGTCCATTACCGGCGCAAACTCTGAAAGTTTATTGTGCAATTCTTCTTTTTCTTCAGCGGCAATTTGCTTGGCACGCTTAGCAATAATTACAATGCTTTCGTAAATGTTGTCAGTACCTTTTTCTAACTCTCTAAGGTCTCTTGCAATAGCATCTTGTGGAATTACAGATTTATCCATTTGCTTTTTGTAATTTAAGTTCTTCTACTATTTGTTTTTCTATCTTATCAGCCTTTTCACCAAAATTAGATTGGGGATAATCAGCTTTAAAATCTCGGTAATTATCTAGTGCTTCGTTAAATCTTTCAAGCTTTTTCTTAGGCACACTCATGGTTGCTAATAAATAACTTGACTCTACGATTAAAAACTCGGCTTCTTCTCTAAAATTAGATGCAGGATAATTTTCAATGAAGTTATTAAGTGCCGTTACGGCCGATTTATAATCCAAAATTTGATGCCAAAGTTTGGCATTTTCAAATGCTTTGGTTTCTAGTTTGAGTCTTAGTTCATCAATTTTACTGTTGCACCCTTCAACTTTTTCGCTGTTGGGAAACCTTGAAACAAATAATTGATAAGCGTTAATGGCTTTTTTTGTGCTGCTTTGATCTAAGGAATATTTTGGAGAAACATCGTATTGGCATACCGCATTCATATACAATGCATCTTCGGCCTGAGAACTATATGGATAAGATTCATAGAATCTATTAAAATGATAGGCTGCCAAATATTTCTCATCAGTATAGAATTCGCAATAAGCTAAATGGTATAACACCCGTCTAGAATCTTCTTGGGGCAGGTAGGCGTTTTTGCCTTCATTGTACAAAACCTTAGCACGATCGTATTCTTCCACAGCATATAAACTGTCTGCCATTCTAACTTTGGCCTTAACATCGTCACCGTTCATTACCTTTTGGTATTTGCTACAGCCAAAGGCAAAAAACAAGGTGATTATGTAGAAAAGTGCTGGTGCCGATTTCATAATTCGCGCAAAGGTAAGTTTATTCACTTTATTAGCATTTAAAGCATTACGATTTGATTTGTAGATGGTTACAGTTGGGTATAACTTAATAGTGCTTTTATATGCCCAATTAGATTAGTTTTGCCGATTAATTCAGCAGGAAATATGGATATTTTCGAAAAAGTGAGTTCGAACAGAGGCCCTTTGGGTCAATATTCTTCGTTTGCACATGGTTATTTCACCTTTCCTAAATTAGAAGGGCCTATTGGTAACCACATGCATTTTAGAGGTAAAAAGAAATTGGTGTGGAGTCTGAATAACTATTTGGGGTTAGCTGATCATCCCGAAGTGCGCGCAGTAGATGCACAAGCTTGTGCAGATTATGGCCTTGCTTCGCCAATGGGTGCCAGAATGATGTCTGGAAACTCTAATTATCATGAGCAACTAGAAAAAGAACTTTCAGAGTTTGTTGGTAAAGAAGATACTTTCTTACTAAACTATGGATACCAAGGTGTGGTTTCAATTATTGACGCCATGGTTGACAGACACGACGTAATTGTTTACGATGCAGAATCTCATGCCTGTATTATTGATGGTGTAAGACTTCACCAAGGCAAACGATTCATGTACGTTCATAACGACATTGACAATCTTGAAAAACAGCTTAAAAGAGCAGAAAACCTTGTTTCAGCAAACGGAAAAGGTGGTATTCTGGTAATTACCGAAGGTGTTTTTGGAATGTCGGGTAACCAAGGAAAACTAAAAGAAATTGTTGCACTTAAACGCAAGTATGATTTTAGATTAATGGTTGATGATGCACATGGTTTTGGTACTATGGGAGCCACAGGAGCTGGAACTGGTGAAGAGCAAGGGGTTCAAAAAGAAATTGACCTTTACTTCTCCACTTTTGCAAAATCTATGGCAAGCATTGGCGCCTTTGTTTCGGCCGATGAAAACGTAATTGACTATTTGCGTTACAACATGCGTTCGCAAATTTTTGCCAAATCATTACCAATGCCACTGGTAATAGGAGACCTTAAGCGATTAGAACTTCTAAGAAATAAACCAGAACTAAAAGCCAATCTTTGGAAAGTAGTAAACGAACTTCAAGGTGGGTTAAGAGAACGTGGCTATAATTTAGGAACTACCGCTAGTTGTGTTACTCCAGTTATTCTAAGTGGAAACCCAATGGAAGCAGCAAACCTTATTGTTGACCTTAGAGAAAATTATGATATCTTTTGTTCAATGGTAGTTTATCCTGTTGTTCCGAAGGGAATTATTATGCTTCGCTTAATACCTACGGCTGTTCATACTTCTCAAGATGTTAAAACTACCTTAGAAGCATTTGATTCAATTTCTCATAAACTTGTTAACAAAGAGTATAGCTCTGAAGAAATAATAATGGTGTAATTTTTCGAATGGTATTGATTATTTGAATTTAATACCTAATATTACACTCCAATCAAAGGTTTTTCAACTTAAATAACTTTGTAACATGAACAGATTTGCAGAAGTAAGAGATCACATTTTATCACTGGAATCTGATTTCAACAAGTTTTATGACAAGGGCAATAAGGCAGCAGGAACACGTGTGAGAAAAGGAATGCAAGAACTTAAAAATCTTGCCCAAGAAATCAGATCAGAAGTTCAGAACATGAAAAACGAAGGTTAGTTCATAGTTTCAAACTTTAAAACAACAAAAAAGCGGATGATTTATCATCCGCTTTTTTTTTTCTTTATATTTTTAAGAAATGGCGTTTAAGCCAATAATTGGTCTATTCTATCCATTAAGCCTTGGCTTGCTCTTACTAATGGTAATCGCAGTTCGTTTTCAATTAACCCTTTCTTGTGTAATGCATATTTTACGCCGGTAGGGTTTCCTTCTGCAAAAATGGCATTGGTCATGTCTAACACTTTGTAGTGATTAACCTTTGCGCCTTCATAATTGCCTGCATTGGCCATTCTTACCATGTCGCTAAATTCCCTAGGATAAATATGTGCAATTACAGAAATCACTCCCCTTACACCAATAGCCATTAAAGGAAGGGTAAGTGCATCTTCGCCCGAAAGAACTACAAAATCTTTCGGAGCATGTTGAAGTATTTCCATGCTCTGGGTAATGCTTCCAGAAGCTTCTTTGATGGCAACTGCGTTAGAAAACTCTTTTGCCAATTTAATTACCGTTTCTGGTTGCAGGTTAGATGCCGTTCTGCCTGGAACATTATAAAGGATAACATCTTTGTTGGTTGCGCTCAAAACCTGTTTAAAATGCTCATACAAACCAGTTTGATTTGGTTTGTTGTAGTATGGACAAACAGAAAGTAGCCCATCTATGTTTTTGTTTGAAAGCTCTTTTACTAGCTCAACAACATTGGCTGTATTATTACCACCTGCGCCAACTACCAATGGTACGCGGCCTTTGGTATGTTCAATAAATAAATCAATTATTTCTGTCTTTTCTTGGTTGGTTAAAGTAGCAGACTCAGCTGTTGTGCCTAGGGCTACCAAATAATCAATTCCGTTATTAATTAAATGGTTTATAAGATTAGTAAGAGCGTTTTTGTCAACTTCACCGTTTGACTTAAAAGGTGTAATAACGGCTACACCGGTTCCAATAAATTTCATTTTATGAGTAGTAGTATTATAATTCTTCTTTTACACTAACCAAAAAAGATCTTAGTTCTTTTAGTTTATTTTCTATGGTTAGAATTCTATCGTTAGAGCCTTTGTTAACCCTAATTTTTCTTTTAGCGGCTTCGAGTGTATGGCCTTGTTCTTTAACAAGGTTGTAAACTTTTTTAAGTTCAACAATGTCTTGCTCGGTAAAAACCCTAACGCCCCGTCTATTTTTTTTGGGTTTAATAGTGGGAAATTCTTTTTCCCAAAATCTAATTAAAGAAGAGTTTACTTGTAGCATTTCGGCTACTTCACCAATTTTATAGTAGATTTTAGATGACTCTTCCATTGCTCAATTAAATTTCAAAAACGCATCAA
>JAGQWA010000217.1 GCA_020437725.1 Bacteroidota bacterium
CACATGTACATGTATTTGTGGTTTTCTCTGCCTAAAACGGCATCAATGGTGCTGGCATCAGGAATAATAATGGGCCCTGGCGGAATACCTTCATACATATAAGTGTTGTAAGGCGAGTCAATCTTTTTATGGTTGTTGTTGGGCTCAATGGTAAAGTCTTTGGCAATGTATTTTAGCGTAGGGTCGGCTTGTAGTTTCCAGCCAGCTTCAACTCTATTTAAATAAAGTCCAGCTATGGTTTTGTGCTCGCTTTTATGCAACTGCTGCTCTTCTTGCACAATGCTGGCAATGGTAACCACATGGCATGGAGAAATGCCTATTATTTCGGCTTGTGCACGTCGGGTTTCATTCCAGAATTTGTTTGATTCTGCTACCAATCGTTCAACAAATTGTCGGGCATTTGTATTCCAGTAAAACTCATAAGTATTGGGAATAATATGGCAGAAAATATTGCTAGAAACACCCAATGAGTCTAGAAAAGTCTTGTTGTTTAATGCCCTGGCAATACTTGCTGAATCGGCTTCTATTTTGGGGGCTACACGGCTGGCAATCACCTCCAAATGCCTAACACTTGGAAAAGTAACTTTAACAGATTCTCTGGTAGCTGATTTTAATTTTCTAACCACTTCCCATTGGCTCCAACCTTTCTTAAAAAGGTATTTGCCTGGGTATATTGTTTCAAACTCAATGGCGGCGGCCATAGCGTCAAAAGATTCTTCGTCAACTATTAGCTTTTGGCCAGCTAGCTGGGCTCTTAATTGGTTTAGGGTAGTGCCTGTCTTAACGTAGAAATCAGTGTCGGATTTAACTACAGGTTTTTGGTATTTATTCCAAGCCCAATAGCCAATTATTCCGCCCGCGGCAATAGCTAGAAGAAACACAATTAATAAGATTCGCTTCATTCTGTAAGAGCACCTTGAAGTTGGTTTAACAAAATTCGGGCATTGAAGGAGGAGAATCTTAATTATGATTAGAAATCTATCGCTGTCGAGTATCTAATTGAATTAACTGAGAATTTATAGAATAAATGTGGTCGGCTATTTTTTCAATATTCGAAATCATTTCAACAACTACAAGTCCTGTTTCAAATGAGATATGGCCATTTTCGATTTCAATAAATACGTTTTGCCTTAATTCATTTCGCATTTTGTTTATTGCCTTTTCTACTTCTTCTACATCATTCAGCGAAATTTCTTTGTCAGAGTTTTCATCTAAAACATGAAATAATTGATAGAATGCCTTATCGAGCAACTTGGTAATGCTAACAATGCTTTCAACCTCATTTTCTCTAAGTGCCAAATTGGCTCCTCTTTTTTGGAAGTTGAGCATGATCTTCTCATTTAAATCACCAATTCGCTCTAAATCATTAATAACAGACCACAGAGCCCTTACTTTTTGAGAAGTGGCTCGGCTCAAACTTTTCGAAGAAAGTGCAGCTAAGAATTGAGCTAAATCTTGCTCCTTTTGGTCGCAATCATCCTCTAACTTAGCAATTTTAGCATAAGCCTTTTTAGCCTTTTTAGCTGAATCTTTTCTCAACAGAACCATGTTGGCCGAGTACATTTTTTTGGTTAATTGAGCAAACGCTATCAGTTCTTTTTGAACTTCTACAATTGCCAATTCAGGGGTATTGGTTAGCCCTGAGTCTAAATACCTAAGTACATTGTGGTCAGGTTCTTCTTTACTTTTAAGCAGATATTTAACAATCTTGGCAATAAAAGGAACAAAGCCAATTAATAAGAGTACGTTTATAATGTTAAACGATGTATGAAAGATGGCCAAACCTACAGGGCCAAGCTGTTCAAGTATTTCGGCATTAGATGTATAAAGATCTACATCTTCAGGTGTTAAACCACAGCCTTTATTTAGTACCGAACAATATAAATCTAAGCTATTTTTAGTTAGCCACTCGAGCAATGATAAAAATGGCCTAAAGAGAATAATCATCCAAAACACCCCAATTAAATTGAATAAAGTGTGAGCCATGGCCGCTCGTTTGGCATTTATATTAGCCATTAATCCTGCAAGCTGAGCTGTAATGGTGGTACCAATATTTTCACCTAAAACCATTGCCGCAGCCGTTGGAAAATCAATCCAACCTTTACTCAATAGCACCAATGTAAGGGCCATACTGGCTGATGATGATTGAACAACTATTGTAAGAATCGTTCCTACTAGAATGAAAAGTAGAACAGATCCAAAACCCATATGGGCATAATCTTGAATAAAATTAAGAACTTCTGGGTTACTATTTATATCAGGAACACTGTCTTTTAGTTCACCCAAACCGAAAAAAAGAAGTGCAAAACCAATAACAAATTCGGCCCAGTTTTTTACTTTATCACTTCCAAAAAACAAGAACGGGAAAGCCATACCCATTATAGGCAAGGCTAGTTTAGCAACGCTCACTTTCAAGCCAAAAACTGCCACTATCCATGCAGTTACGGTGGTGCCAATATTGGCTCCCATAACCACACTAATGGCTTCTGTAAGCGAAAACAAACCAGCGTTGGTAAAGCTAACTACCATAACCGTTGTTGCTGACGAAGACTGAACAATTGTTGTTACAAATAGCCCAGTTAAAACGCCAAGAACACTATTTGAAGTAACCTTTTTAAGAACGTTTCTTAAATTATTACCTGCAGCCTTTTGAATGCCTTCGCTCATGTATTTCATTCCAAACAGGAATAAACCTAAAGCACCAAGAAGTTTTAAGAAATCACCAATTGAATAACCGCTGCTTGTTGAGCTTCCGCTATTGGTACCTGCAAATGCGCCTAGCGCAATTAAGCTCGAAAAAAAGATTACTAGAAGTTGCCTTTTACCCAGTTTCATTTACTCACTTTCTGCTGAAAAGGGCGCAAGTTAAAGTTGCCATTGTTAAGAAATCAATAAGAAGAAAGGTTACTTGACTATACTTTGCCCTTCGAAACAGGTTATAAAATGTATATAGGCAAGAAAATTTGGGCAGTTTTATGGCCCGTAGTGATTTTATTCGGTATTTCTTTCAGTTCTTCAGCACAATTGGTTTCTGGCGAAAAATTTGGAAAAGGCATTAATTTTATCTCTCAAGATTCTTCATTTACTTCTAAAATCGGCTTTAGGTTTCAAACCCTTTTTACAGCCGAGCCTACACTAAACAATTCAAAGATTGATGGCTTAGAAACCAATATGCTCATTCGTAGAACCAGGTTAAAATTTGATGGTTATGCATTTAACCCTAATGTGGTTTACAAAGTTGAGCTAGCCCTTTCTAATAGGGATTTTGGTACACCTATAACCGAAAATGGATTAACTCCTAATTTGGTGTTAGATGCTGTTTTGAAATATAGATTTCACAACAACTTCACACTGTGGTTAGGACAAACCAAGTTGCCTAGCAACCGAGAAAGGGTTATTTCTTCTCAAAAGTTGCAACAGGTTGACAGGAGTTTATTAAACAAGTACTTTACTCTCGATAGGGATATTGGCGTTCAACTAAGACACAAAGCCACTTTAGGTAATAATTTCTTGGTTGAGAATATTTTTTCAATTTCAAATGGCGAAGGAAGAAACCTTACCAAAGGAAATTTTGGTGGCTTAGATTATACTTATAGACTTGAGCTTTTACCTTTTGGAAAATTTGCTGGCAAAGGTGATTACGTAGGTGGCGCAGTTGAACTTGAAGACAAGCATAAACTTGCCATTGGTTTTACATATGATTACAATGAGAGCACCCCTCGCTCTGCTGGCCAATTAGGCAGTTTTATTTTAGACAGCTTAGGTAATTATGTAAACGCCAATATTCAATCAACATTTATTGATTGGATGTATAAGTACAAGCGTTTTTCATTTATGGGCGAACTTGCTCAGAAAAGCAGCACTGTTGCCGATGATAATGCATTTTATGAATCCAAATTCTTTTCAGGTAGCGGAATTAACCAATCGGTAGGTTATATGTTTACTGACAAATGGGAAGTGTCTGGAAGATACACATACGTGGATCGAACACATTCTACCAACCTAACAATGTACACGCTGGGCTTTTCGAAGTATATTGTGAAGCATAATTTGAAATTTCAGACAGACTTTAGCTTAACAGACGAAGAAGGTGAAATTGAGCCCCTAATCAGGTTTCAATGTGAGATGGCATTTTAGCCAGTTACTCCTTTACTTGTTTTAACTGCTCTAAAATTACCTCTGCATTTCTATTTTTTGGGTCTAAATGTAAAAGGTAAAGTAGTTCTTTTTCGGCAGTTGCCAGGTCGTTTTTGGCAAGGCTAACCTTTGCCTTAGTTAATATGGCCTTGGTGTTTTCAGGGTCATTACTCAAAGCTTTTTGGCTTAAACTCAAGGCATTTTCAAGGTCAATTTCAGCTCTAGTTAATTCAAACCTTAATAAGTGAGCAAATGCCTTTGCATTTAGGGCCTTTGTATTCCAAGGCTGTTCATTTAATACTAAATTCAACTGTTTAAATGCAGCCTTAGTATTGCCCTGTTTCAAGTAAACTTCAGACAATTCAATTGCATAGTCGTGCATCAATGGTTGTAATTCCAGTACTCTTTTTAATCTCTTAATGGCCGAATCAAGATTGTTTTCTCGTTCATATGCAAAGGCAATATGATAATGGCAATTGTAGTTGCTAGATTTTATTGAAAAACGCTTGCTAAGCTTAGTAATTTTACTATACCAGCCATTAAGAAAGTAATAGTGAATAAGCTGATCTGTAGTAAGTTGATTAGATTCTGCGGTTACTAATTTTTCAAGAGAATCTTTAATGGCGGGTTGGTAATTGAATTTTTCAAGATAGTTTAGGTAAGCACTAATTTTTAATGTGTTTGATGGCGATACTTGGGTTAAACACTGAAGACCAATAATTGAATTTTCTGAATTGTGGTTGTGCTGTTTATTCTCATTCTCATCATAAACCCTTATGAAATGATCAGTAACACTTACGTGTGGTATATCAGCCGTTGAACTCGATTTCATATGGCAATTCACACAATTCTCATTGGTGTTTTGGTAGGAGCAAAGCTTCAATTTAGCGCCTTGGTGGCAATTGGCACATTTGGCATTGAAATAACTTTGTTTTGTTTTTCGCACGCTTTGGTGCGGATTGTGACAAGTGATGCATGTCATAGACTCAACCCTGTCATCGTTTTGAGATTCAATAAAACATTTGCTTTTGGCCAACCTATCTGGATGTGCGGCCATTACAAAAGGACCTGTTTCATTCTTAAACACCGGCATAAAAACGTCCATAACTTCATTTAAACGCATGCCAGGTTTAAAATCATTCCAGGTTTTATTTGGTTTTAAAAGTGCATTACCCTGTAAGTGGCAGCGTTGACAAACGTCTATTTGATATTGGTATGAAAGCTTTTTTGGATTTACTATTGAAAAATCTGTATCGTTTACAATATCCACCATTTTACCAGCCATTTTCTCTTTTACATGTAATTCGCCTGGGCCATGGCATCGCTCGCAGTCAATTCCTTCTGGAATGAATTTATACTTATTAAGCGAACCTGTTAGATGTTCAGGATAGGCATTATGGCAGCTAATGCACTCCATTCCTAAAGCCCTTGTAAAATGTGTGTTGTATCCTTTTTCAAAACCCGGTGGTAAATAAAGTTTGCCTTCTTGGGTATAAAAAGTAAAAGGAGCCTGATACAAATACCCATTTCTATTGATGATATGCGAGTTGGTATGATGGCCAGAGCCAATTATATAATCTATTCTTTCAACTCGTTTATACGTGCTGTCTCTAAGCACTTTGGTTTCTTCAAGATAGAGGGTGTCGTTTAACCAAAACGGACGATAAGTAAAGCCTGTGGTTGAATCAGAAAATGTGATTTGACCATTAAAATTACCAGCACTTTTCTTTTTGTTGGCGGATTCAAATGATTGCCCCATGCC
>JAGQWA010000218.1 GCA_020437725.1 Bacteroidota bacterium
GTTTTGAACGAAGTTGGAATGGACTATCAAGACGTTGTTAAAGCCAGTATTTTTATGGCTACAATGGACGATTATGCGGCTATAAATGAAGTTTACGCTAAGTACTTTACTAGCAATCCACCAGCAAGAGAAGCGGTTGCGGTTAAAACCCTACCAAAGAACGTAAACGTTGAAATTTCAGTTGTTGCGTATAAGCAATAAGAATTGGCCTTTAGCTTACTCCTTATTCTACTTTTGCAACCAATTTTTTGAATTACAAAAATCCAAATGGAAACAGCATATATTATTGACGCACTAAGAACCCCTGTTGGTAAATTTTCTGGCACATTGGCATCTCAAAGGCCTGATGATTTAGCCGCTTTGGTGTTAAAAGCAATACTGGAAAGAAACCCAGGTTTCGACCCCAATTTTTTGGAAGAAGTTATTCTAGGTGCGGCCAATCAAGCTGGCGAAGACAATAGAAACGTGGCAAGAATGTCGTTGCTTTTAGCTGATATTCCAGATAAAGTTGCAGGTGTTACTGTTAACCGATTATGTGCCTCGGGATTGCAAGCCATTTCAGATGCCAGCCGCGCGTTGGCTTTAGGATATGGTGATGCCTATTTGGCTGGCGGAGTTGAGAGCATGACTCGTGCTCCTTTTGTTTTGGCTAAAAGCGAACAAGCTTTTGGCAGAGCAACTGAAATGTATGACACAACCATTGGCTGGCGTTTCATCAACCAAAAATTATCAGATAAACATTACCCGTATGCCATGGGCGAAACGGCTGAAAATGTGGCTGAGCGATGGAAAATTTCGCGCGAAGCGCAAGACCGATTTGCCTATGAAAGTCAGGTTAAATACCAAAATGCACACGAAGCCGGAAAGTTTGCAGATGAGCTTTTGCCAGTAAACATTCCACAATACAAAAAAGACCCAATTGTTTTTGATAAAGACGAGCATCCGCGTTTATCGCCTCCTGAAATTTTAGCCAAACTACAACCGGCATTTAAAGCCAATGGAACGGTTACCGCGGGCAATTCATCAGGAATTAATGACGGTGCTGCCGTTTTATTAATGGTAAGCGAAAAAGTGGTAATGGAAAACAATCTTCAGCCCATTGCCAGAGTGGTTAGCTCAGCCGCAGCTGGTGTAGATCCTGCCATAATGGGTATTGTGCCAGTTCCAGCCACGCACAAAGCGCTAAAAAGAGCTGGATTAAAAATGAATGATATCGACCTAATTGAGCTCAACGAAGCTTTTGCGGCTCAGTCTATTGCTTGTATGCAAGATTTAGGTTTAGACCCAAGTAAAGTGAATGTAAATGGCGGGTCGATCGCTATAGGCCACCCATTGGGTTGTAGTGGAGCTAGAATAACCACCACTTTATTGCACGAAATGAAAAGGCGCGATAACGTGAAATATGGTTTGGCTACCATGTGTGTTGGCGTTGGACAAGGCGCTGCTGTTATTTACGAAAAGCTTTAAAAGCCCAAATTGAAGCCAGGTTACACGCGCTACTTTTTTGAAATTGCCTACAATGGCCGCAACTATAGCGGATGGCAGGTTCAACCCAATAGCACAACTGTGCAAGAAGTGTTTGAAGATTGCCTGCGTAAGAAGCTAAGAGAAGATACCAAAACATATGGTTGCGGCAGAACCGATGCCGGTGTGCATGCCAGTCAGTTTTTTGTGCACTTTGGTTCTGCGCAAGAATTATCATCTGACTTAGTACGCGAAATGAATGCCTTTTTACCAAGAGATATAGCCTGTAAACGTTTGTGGCGAGTTTCAGATCACCTAGAAAGACAAAAACTGCATGCTCGTTTCGATGCATACGAGCGCCGATACAAATACATAATATCCGTGGGTAAAGATCCCTTTGGGATAGGTTTAAAAACCAGTCTTTGGGCTCCCAATATGAATGTAGAACTCATGCAACAAGCTGCTGATGTTTTGCCTGAATATGAAAACTTCAAAGCCTTTACCAGATTAGAGTCAGCCGTTAAAAACCACCTTTGTGAGTTTAAATGGGCAAAATGGACACAAGAAGGTGATGACCTGGTTTTTGAAGTTTGTGCCAACCGTTTTCTACGTTCAATGGTTAGAAAATTGGTGGGAACCATGGTAGCCATAGGAACAGGAAAAATGACCATCGACCAAATGCGCGAAGCCATCGATTTACAAGACCCCACCAAAACTGGTATGGTGGCTCCACCTGATGGTTTGTATCTTACACATGTTTTTTATCCTGAAAATGCCCTTACACTTGTTCAATGAGCAAACAAGACCCTATTAAAAACCCCAATACAAAAGGGAAACTTGATTTCGGTTTGCTGAGCCGTGTTTTTGAACTAATAGAAGGTTCAAAGCCCAAGTTCTTTTGGGCAATAGTACTTTCACTTGGTGTGGCTTATGTGTCGCCGCAAATTCCAATTACCATTGGTAATATAGTTGACAAAGGCGTGCTTACTGGCAATAAAGAGTTTATAGTAAACCACACTTTGTTGCTATTGGGCATTTTGCTTGTTCAGGTAATTTTTAGCTATACGCTTACCTATACCACCAATTTGTTGGGTCAAACCGCTGTAAAATCACTCAGAATTAAGGTGTTTAACCATATTTCTAAGTACACCATGAAAGTGTTTGACCGCACTCCGGTAGGCACTTTAATTACTCGTACTGTAAGTGATGTTGAAAAAGTGGCCGACATTTTTGCACAAGGTCTTATCAGTATCATCGGCGATTTTATGACCATGCTATTCATTATTTTTATTATGATGAATATGAATTTGAGAGTTTCACTTTGGGTACTAATTACATTTCCGTTGTTATTGGCAAGCGGTTGGGTGTTTAAAGAAGCAGTAAAGGTTAGCTTTAGAGAAGTAAGAAATCAGATATCGCGCCTAAATGCCTTTTTGCAAGAGCATATTACGGGCATGCAGGTAATTCAAATATTTAATCGCCAAAAGCAAGAGCTAAACAGGTTTAAAGAAATAAGCAACGACGAGCTAAGTGCCAACCTAAAAGCGGTTTTGTATTATTCCATTTTCTTTCCAGTTATTGAAATTCTACAAGCCATTTCAACCGCGGTTTTGGTTTGGTATGGCCCCATTGAAATTTTAAAAGGCAATTTTACCCAGGGCGAATTATTTACTTTCATTTTGCTTATTAGCCAGCTGTTTAGGCCTATTCGCCAAATTGCTGATAAGTTCAATACCCTACAAATGGGTTTGGTAGCTTCAGAACGCATTTATAAACTATTAGACGATAAGCGATTTGCAAACAACTCAGGCTCAATTTCTACTGGAGAATTAAGAGGTGAAATTACTTTTAATGATGTTTGGTTTGCTTACGAAGACGAACAGTGGATTCTAAAGAACCTGAATGTGCAAGTGCAACAAGGCGAAATGTTGGCCATAGTTGGCCATACCGGAGCAGGTAAAACCACCATTGTAAATCTTATAAACCGACTATACGAAATTCAAAAAGGCAGCATTTGTATTGATGGAAAAGACATTAACCAGTACGAATTGGCTTATTTAAGGCAAAATGTGGCCGTTGTGCTGCAAGATGTTTTCTTGTTTTCAGGCTCGGTGGCTGATAATATTTCACTTTTCAACCCAGAAATAACAAGAGAGCAAATTGTTGAAGCCGCCAAACTGGTGGGCGCACATCAATTTATTATAAATCTACCAGGTGGTTATGATTATCAAGTGAAGGAGCGCGGACTAACCCTTTCAACCGGTCAGCGCCAACTCATTTCGTTTATAAGAGCTTTGGCAACCGACCCAAAAGTGCTTATTCTCGATGAGGCCACTTCGTCAGTTGACAATGAAACCGAAGAACTTATTCAACATGCTACTGAGGTAATGCTAAAGGGCAGAACATCTATTGTAATTGCGCATAGATTGTCAACCATCCAAAAAGCTAATCAGATTTTGGTAATGGAAAAAGGAGAGATTAAAGAAACGGGTAACCACAACGAACTTTTAGCGCAAAACGGCCTTTATAAGAAATTATACGAGCTACAATTTGCCGAAATGGTGGCTTAATTAAACTATAGAACATGAAAAAAATAGCAGTACTAACATCAGGCGGAGATGCACCAGGCATGAATCCATGCATAAGAGCAGTGGTTCGAACCGCTGGCTATTATGGTATAGAAGCATATGGTGTTAATTACGGCTACCAAGGAATGATAGATAACGATATCATTCGTCTTCAATCGCGCGATGTTAGGTTCATTATCGATAAAGGCGGCACCATGCTTTATAGTGCAAGATGCAAACAGTTTCATGAACATGAATTCCGCAAAAAGGCATTTGAAAATTTAAAAGCGCATGGAATTGAAGGCCTTGTAGCCATTGGTGGAGACGGAACTTTTACCGGCGCTCAGATTTTTTCTTCTGAATATGATATTCCAGTTATTGGTATTCCGGGCACCATAGATAATGATATTGCCGGAACCGATGTAACCCTTGGATACGACACGGCCAGCAACACTGCCATGGAAGCCATTGATAAAATTCGCGATACTTCCACGTCTCATAACAGGTTGTTTTTGGTTGAAGTAATGGGTAGAGACGCTGGCGATATTGCCCTGCGTTGTGGTTTAGCGGTTGGCGCTATTGCCACTTTTATTCCTGAAAAAAAGGGTGAGTTTGACCAATTGGTTAAATCGCTAGAAAGAGCCAAAGCCAGAAAAAAGCGGGCTAATATTATTGTGGTGGCCGAAGGCGAAGAAACCGGCGGGGCTATAAAACTGTCTGAAATGATTAATGAGCGCTTTCCTGAATACGAAACACGAGTAAGTATTTTGGGACATATGCAACGAGGCGGTAGCCCTACCGTTTTCGATAGAGAATTGGCGGCGCGCATGGGTGTAAAAGCAGTTGAAGCCTTAAAAGCAGGAGAGAGAAACCAAATGGTGGCTATGGTGAATAACACACTTCAATTGGTGCCGTTAGAAAAAGCCGTAACAGAAAGAGCAGAAGTAAATCCTGAGAAAATTAGGATGTTAGAAATACTATCTAGATAACATGAAGAACTTAAAACTAGGCCGTTTGGCCATAATCATCATCATTTTGCTAAATATTGGCTGCGACCAAATTTCTAAAGAAGTGGTACGAGATAGTATTGAACTTCGAGAAGAAATTCAACTGGTTGATGAATATTTTGTACTTACTAAAATTGAAAATACTGGTGCTTTTTTGGGCATGTTTAGTGAGTTGCCAAATTGGATAAGCCTCATTGTTTTGCAAATTCTGCCAAGCTTGGTAATGATAGCCATGCTGATTTATGTGCTAAGAAAACGCCAAAGCAGCATGTTAGAATCGCTTGGTTTGGCCTTTATTATTGGCGGTGGAATTGGAAACATCTTCGATAGAATTGTCTATGGCTCAGTAACCGATTTCTTTCACATGGATTTTGTGATTTTTAGAACAGGCATTTTTAATATGGCCGATGTTTCTGTAATGGTGGGCACGAGCTTACTTCTGGTAAGCACCTTTGGCAAAAAGAAGAAAGATACCGCACAAGAAGAGGAGCTAGAACCAGTCATAACCCAAGAGTAGGGCATGCGCAAGGTTGGTAAGCGATTCAACTAACGCTTGGTTCCAACCAAGTGTTTAATACGCACAAGAAGGCGAGCTTTTGGATTGAAATCTGAAAGAATAAATGCCCATTATAAAAAGCAATTCCGGCCTACTTTCACAGAAGTGAACGTATGGGTGTTTTTAAAAGGTGCAGTTGGGCTCGGCTGCGCCTAGTCCATAATATGCTCAGTTTTCAATGAGCAAATCAATAATCAAATTGTAGCCTAAGTAAACACCGTTCTGTGGAAATAGTAGATAAGGAATTCGGCACATCGGTGGTCCAAGCAACGCTAGGCAGCGCATA